>CAYVZP010000008.1:2114-3927 GCA_964456515.1 uncultured Enterobacteriaceae bacterium | reverse complement strand
AAAAAAAAAAATAACATAATTATATATACATATAAATATAATAATGTCATTATATGGAAAAAGATCGACTAAATTAGATATTGATGAATTACATTTAAAAAAAAATTTAATTGTTGATAATGAAGATGATGAAAATTTAGAATTAAAAGGAAATGAAATATTAATATCTAATTCTAAAAATCATGATAAATCCACTGTTATGAATTTATATCATTATGGCTCAACAACTGGTGTACGTAGTGCAGAGATAAATTTAATTACTAAAAATAGTGGTGGTGGTACTACCAGAGCAATATTAAAACAATATTATGGAAATTATTATTCAACCGGATGGATATATCATTCGTTACTTGAATCATCTCAAACATTAACTTTATCTACTAATTATCATTTGCAAAAATTTTATCTTCCTAATGATTCGGGTGAAGATTATTATATTAGATGTGCTGATAATGCTGATTTAACGACATTTTTGGAGAAAAAATATCACTTTTTATATAATAATACACAATATGACTTAATAAAAGAGAGATTTAAAATCGATGATGAAGAAACACGTTTGTATACTCCTGGATTTGATAATAACAAAACACCAGGAAAATATGAATTATATATAAAAGATCAAGATGGAAATTATAAAAAAAGTATTATTGTTAATCAAGATGGAAATGTTAATATTAATTATAATACAAGATTAAGAATATTTCGCGCTTATAGTAATCAATCTATTCCATATGATGTTGATACAGTAATTGAATTTAATGAAGAAGAATCAGATATTAATAATGAATATTTAGTTAGTGAATCTAAATTTTTCCCCAATCATAATAGTATATATTCTTTTCAGGGTTCTATACGAATATATTTAAATTATAAAAATGATAAATACGTTACTGTATATATGAAGGATAACTATAATAATATTTTATTTACTACAATACAACCACATAATGCATTTGATATATCTATTCCAATATCATTTTCCGCTTATTTATTCAATGATAGATATTACCAATTTTATATTTATGATAATGATGGTTTGGAAATTTTATCAGAAGATACATCTCATAAATATACTTTTGTAAATATAACTAAAGTTTTATAAAGTCCAATCTTCGGTTGGAACTAATTATATTAATTTTATTTTTTTTTAAAAAATAATTTTTTATCGAAGATAAAAAAAATGTTTATATATATATAGAAAATATTAAAAATGATTTATTGCTGTTTATATACATTTTTTGATCCAAACAATAAAAATAAAGAAATTATCGAAACCTTTGATTTATTAACCTATGATGAATTAAAAAAATTATTTTTAGATATGTTTATTAATGTGATGATAAATAATAAACCAATTAATTTTAAATATAATAAGATTATTTTAGTAAAAGAGGAAAATAATAAAATAATACAAGAAGAAAGAAAATTTATCGATGTATTAGAAAGATTTAATCAATTTTATACATCTGTTGAACATTTTTTATTAAAGAAATAAGGGGGTATGATACATATAAAAAAAATCCAATTAGTAATCAATATTATTATCATACTCCAATAATTTCATATAATTATATAAAACACTTAAAATTACCAACATTATATTTAGTTGTTGATAATCAAGGTAATAAAAATATTACAACAGCGGATAAAATAAATATAGTTAAAATATATAGATTGAAAAAAAAGAAATTTAGAAAAAAATTAAAAAAAAATGAGCTAAGACTTTATAAATATCTGTAAAAATTTTATAAAAATTTATTTTTTTTATAATTAATTTTTTAAAATCGAAGATTTAAAAAATGTTTCTATA
>CAYVZP010000008.1:0-2014 GCA_964456515.1 uncultured Enterobacteriaceae bacterium | reverse complement strand
TTATAAAAAATAATTATTGGATACAACTACATTTTTTTTTTTATTATTTTTATTATTTTTATTATTTTTATTTTCAATAAAAATGTTTTTTTTAAAAAAAACAATAAAATGTTTTTTAATAAAACAATAAAAAATGTTTATTTTTATTTGGAAAATAAAAATATTTGTTTATATATAAAGTATATTTTATTATTAATTAAAAATGTCAAGAAATTTTTTAATATTAAAAGCATATTCAAGTGATAATTTTTCTGTAAATTATCCAAATGGAGAAAATAAAGGAGATTATATATTTAATTTTAAATTTAATGTTGGGTCACCCACATTTAAAAAAATAGGTTTAAGATATTGTATGATTCCATATTTATGGTATAATATACAATCAAATATTAATAATCATTTTAGAGCATATAGCGCGGCAACATCGCAATGGTTTGATATTTATTTGACAGAAAAAAATTATGATAATTTTGATGATATTATTTCTGAAATTCATACACAATTGGAAAATGCAGAAGCTGGGCTAAGTACTGATATTGATTTTGTTTTTCATGAAGATTTATTAAAAATATCGATTACTTTAAATGCTGGTTATAGAGTTAATTTTAATGTTTTTGATAGTATAAGTAATGTGCTTGGTTTTAAAAAACAAATTTATAATGGTGCTAATACATTTTATGGTGAAAGAAACTGCGATATAAATGAATATAAATATAATGTTTATGTTTATTGTAGTTTAATTAAACCATGTTTAATTAATACATATTCCAGTGATTTAATATCTTTGATTCCTTTAACTAATAATAGCCGAATATTCTATTTTGGTGATATGATTTATTATGAATGTACTCAACAACAAATCTTAAAAAGAGATCTATTAACTAATGAAATAACATCAATAAGAATTACTTTAAGAAATATGTATGGCGAGGTATTACCGTCAAATAAATCTAGTATATTTATTTTAGAATTTTTTGAATAGATGATTTGAATAATTATAATTATTTTATTTTTGTTTTTTTTATCTTCGATAAAAAAAATGTTTATATATATAAACTATATAAAGATGGAAGAAGATATAAAAAAATTATATAATCAATTTCATGTTGGTCCAAATAAAATTTATTACTTTTTAAGATCTAAATATCCTGATATAACCATAAATGATATAAAAGATGTTTTAGATGAAGATGAAATATATCAAATTTATAAACAAAAAAGACAATTTAAAAACTATGTTAAAACTAGCAGTTATAGAATATTCGAAGTGTTCGAATGTGATATTATTGATATGAAAAGCTTAAATTTTGATCCTACTGACTATAAAGAAGATGACGAATCTTACTATGTTTTAAAAAAAATAAGAGAAGAACAAAAGGAAGAAGAAGAAGGAAAATATAAGCATACTGCTAAAAGTAAAAAATTATATATACATAATGATGGTTATAAATTTATATTTTTATATATTGATACATTTTCAAAATATATATTTTGTTATCCTTCAACTAATGAAGATGCTAAAACTACAGTAGAAATAACAGAAACTTTTATTGAAGAATGTAGAAAATTATATAAAAATGTTAATACTATAAAGTTGACTAATATAAATACTGGTAAACAAATAGATAATAAATTATATAATGATCTTGAATTGCCAAAGATATTAAAAACTGATTATGGAAAAAATTTTACATCAAATGCTTTTAATGATTTAATGGAAAAATATGATATTAAACATTATTGCATATTCCACGCCTATAACGCAGAAAGAGCGATTAGGACGATAAAAAATATGCTTATTAAATCGATGTTTTATAATAAAACATTCACATGGATCAATAAATTAGCTGATATAGTTAATTTTTATAATAATAGTTGGCATAGAAGCATTAATATGACCCCATACCAAGCCATTTTTAAATTAAATGAAATGTTAGTATATAAAAATTTATATCCTCAAATATATTTAGATGAAAAACATGAATATATTGAGCAAACAGAGCCAAAATATCAA
>CAYVZP010000007.1:0-8764 GCA_964456515.1 uncultured Enterobacteriaceae bacterium | reverse complement strand
TAATATAACAGAACTATCAACTCAAATTCTTTTATATTTAAATACACATTTCAATAAAATAAAAGAGGATATAAAATGTTAATTTTAACACGTAAAATTGGAGAATCTTTAATTATAAGTAATAATATAACAATAACAATTTTAGGTGTAAAAGGAACGCAAATAAGAATAGGTGTTAATGCACCAAAAAATATAAGCGTACATAGAGAGGAAATATATAAAAAATTACATCTTAACAAAACAGAATCTATAAAATAAATACATTCTGGAAATAATTATTATTTCCAGTTTAAAATTAAAAAGTATAAATAATTTTTATGCCTTTTATTTCTTTAAATTTTAATATATTATTTATAATATCATCATGATATGATGCTTTATATTTTAAAATACAAATACCTTTATATCGACCTTTAAATGGTATAAAAAATCTAACATAACTTTCACCTTTGAAAAACTTTGCAATAATATTAAAATTTAAAAATTTAAAAAAACTATCAAAAATAAACACATTTGCAAAATAAATATCAAAATATTTTACAAATCTAAATCTAAAAATAAAAAAATTTTCCACAAATAACTCATATAAAATTCCATTATTCAAAAAAAAACAAATTACTAAAAAACCACCTATCTTTAAAATAGAATCAAATAACTTATATCTATTATAAGAAAAAAAAAATTTTTTTTTATTATCAAAACATTTAATATATATATAAACACCATATTTTTTAAATATAATTGCATCAAGAATACCACAAAAAAATTTATTAAAATATTTTCCACTTTTAAACATTAATTTAAATATAGCCTTTATTTCATACCTATAAAAATATATTGTTTTTAAAAAAAATAAATCACCTAATAAACTTTTACATTCTGTAATCTCTATTTGCTTATAATTTATTAAATAATTAAAATCTTTAATAAAATAATTAAAATATTCATCCATAAAAGATTTATTAGAAAAAAATGATGTCTGAAAATCAAAATATAAATCAAAAACCTTATTACTTATTAAAACTAATTTAAACCGCAAAGCGCCTAACTTATCAAAACATCCGGCATAAATTAATGATTCTAAAATTTTTTTACTAAAAATATTCATATCTAATCTATAAAAAAAATCAAAAAATGAATTATATGATCCAAAAACACTTCTATTACAAATAATCTCAGATATAACAAGTTTTCCAACACCTTTTATAGCACCAAAACCATATCTTATATTATATTTATTAACCATTGTAAAAGTATGAAAACTCCTATTAATATCAGGTGGTAAAATATTTATCGAAAAATACAATGCATCATTAATAAACATATTAATCATATCATGATTATCCATATCTGATGATAATAATGAAGTAAAAAAAAATATATTATAATTAGATTTAAACCATGCAGACTGAAATGTCATTAAACCATACCCAACAGAATGTGCTTTATTAAAACCATATCCTGCAAATTTTTTTATTAAATTAAAAACATCTATGGCCTCAGTCTTTAAAATACCCCTAGACTGAGCACCACGTAAAAATTCATCGAAATGAATTTTCATATCCTTTTCTTTTTTTTTACTCATAGCACTTCTTAAAAAATCTGCAAAACTTAAATCATAACACGCTATAATTTGTGCAATCAACATAACCTGTTCCTGATAAACAAGCATACCATACGTTTCACCTAATATACGTTTTAAATCAATATGAATATATTTTATTTGTTCTATATTTAACTTTCGATTTAAAAATGATATTAACATCCCAGATTGTAATGGCCCTGGTCTATATAATGCTATTAAAGCAACAACATCAGAAAATGTTTCAGGTTTCATTTTTTGAATAACACTCTTTATACCATACGATTCTAATTGAAAAATTCCTATAGTATCACCTCTTTGTAATAAAATAAAACTTCTAACATCATTAAACGGCATTAATGTACTGCTATTATATGTTAAAAATACATTACCAAACGAATCAATTAAATCTAATGATGTGCTTAACACACTTAATGTTTTTAATCCCAAGAAATCAAATTTTGCAAAACCAATACCCTCAGAATCATTCTTATCAAATTGTGTTATGAATTTATATTTATTATCATCTAAATAAACCGGCAAAATGCCATGCATTGATTTATATGATATAATTAAACCACCAGCATGTTTACCAATATTTTTAATCATATTTTCTAATCTGAAAGATAAATTTATTATAGCTTGTGTATCATAACTATTATTATACTCTTCTATTAATAAACTATTTTTAACTAACTCATATTTTAAAGAAATGCCAAAATTACTAGATATTAATTTAATAATCTTATTAACATAAATATATGAATAGCCTAATATTCTACCTATATCTCTAATTACAGCTTTCACTGCCATTAACCCAAATGTTATTATCTGAGCAACATTATTTGTTCCATATTTATTAAAAATATAATCTATTACTAAATCCCTTCCCTCAATACAAAAATCAATATCAAAATCAGGACTAGAAACTCTATATTTATTTAAAAACCGCTCAAATAATAAATTGTATTTAATAGGATCAACATCAGTAATAGATAATAAATATGCAATTAATGATCCAGCCCCAGACCCTCTTCCAGGACCAACCATTATTTCATTATTTTTTGCCCATAAAATAAACTCACTAGTTATAAAAAAATAATCAACAAAACCTATCACATTAATAATATCTAATTCTTTTTTTAATCTTAAAATATAAATAAACCATTTTTGATAATCTACCTTTAACAATTTAACAAATAATTTTTCAAAAGATATTTGATGTAAATAACTAAATAATTTTTGTTTAGTTTTTAATAAATACTTAGGAGAATAATCTTTTTCAAAATTAAACACTAAATTACATCGTTTTACTATTTCTTCAATATTATATAAACAGGCAGTTATTTTAGGATATAATAATAACATTTCAGTTAATGGTTTAAAATATTTATTCGAAATATACTCACTATATAAATCAAAAAATATAGTATTTTCAGAATTTAAAATTAATGTTTTAGCTCTATAAGAAAAAAAATCATTTTTTTTTAAAAAACACACCTCGTTAGTTAATACTATATAAACTTCATTTTGAGACATAAAATCAACTAATTTATTCACATATAATGTTTCTATATCAACATTAAATTTAGTGATAGATAAATAATAACTATCCTTAAAAGTTTTTTGCCAAAACTTTAAACATTTAACAGCCATATGATAATTATTATTAATCAAATGTATGCCTATATCACTCTCAAAAGATAAACCGATAGCAATTAAATCATCTGATAAAAACGGCAACCATTTACGCTTTACAATAGGAATACCATCAATATTATTATTTAAATAAGATTGCGATAAAATCCTAGTCAAATTTTTATAACCATTAAAATTCTTACATAATAATAAAAATTTACTAAAACTATTATCATCATGTTCTAAAAACAATTCACATCCTATAATAGGTTTTATTCCAAAATTTAAACATTTTTTATAAAACTTTACTGATGAAAATAAATTAAATCTTTCAGTAATTACGGCAGATGAAACTTTGTTAACATAACAAAACTTAATATAATCATCAATATTAAAAAATCCTATATCAAGCGAATATTCGCTATGCACGTGTAATTGCGTAAAATTAGATAACATTTTTATCACAATCTTTTAAATATTCCTCTGTAGACATTTCATTCAATCGACTTCTTGTTCGTTTAAAATCAAATTTAAGAATATCGCCATTATATAAATCATTTATATTACATTCTGCAGATATAATAACATTTATTTTACAATCATAAAACTCATCAATCATTGATATAAAACGTCTAGCAACACTCTCCATATTATGTGTCATAATTTTCACACCACTAATAAAAATAGTATTAAACACTAATGCAATTTCAATATAATCAAGCTGACTTCTATTAAAACCACAAATAATATTAAAATCAAACCATGCTATTACACCAGATATATACACATATTTAATATCTCTACCCAAAATTTCTATACATCCATTACGTTTAAACCGATTATTTGATAATATTAAAAATAATTTTTTCATAATTTTAAATGATTTAAATGATAATGGAAATAAATAAACATCCTTTTTATTATAATTTCTATACCTATAATCTATATTACCATCAACATTTAACACTTTTAAATATTTTTCAATTAATGTAATTGCTGGTAAAAATTTTTGTCTTTGTAATCCGCCTTCATATAATTTATTAGGAATAATATTAGATGTAATAATAAAATAAACACCTAAATCAAAAAAATAAAATAATAATTTTGATAACTTCATTGCATCTGCTATATCTTTTACAAAAAATTCATCTAAACAAATAATCATATAATTTTTATAAAACCATTGTGCAATAATTTTTAACGGATCTTTTTTACCACTATAATCTAATAACTTTTTATGTATTAATTTCATAAAATGATGATAATGTAATCTAATCTTTTTATATTGCGGTAAAGCAAAAAAAAATAAATCAACTAAATATGTCTTACCTCTACCAACATCACCCCATATATATAAACCTAAACACATCTCTTTTTTAAAAAAATTAAAAATATCAGAAAAAAAAATATTATTATTTTTTTTTTTTTCTATTATTATATTAAATAAATTATTTAATTCATTTACTATAAATTGTTGTCTTGCATCATATGATATTTTTTTTTTTTGTAAATCTAAATTATAAAAATCCATTAATTTTGACATAATCTTTACTGTTTTTTATTACTAAAAAACATCTCATAAATTAATTTTTTTTAAAATCGTCTCTAACATTATTATTTTTTGTCTAATATTTTTAATAATACTATTTAATTTAATAATCTCAAAATTAATATTATAATATTTTTCATCAATTAATTTAAATTGCATTAAATAATAACACGCCATACTAATAACACTATCAGGTAAACCGCTTATTTTAGCAATATTTACTGCGCAAGCATTTGTAGTAACACCATTTTTATATTTATATATAAAAATTAATTTATTATTCACATTTAGAACAATAAAACAAATACTACTAACATCATTATGAAAAGAACTAATATATGAAATTTCATAAAAATGTGTTGAAAATAAAACAAGCGCACAACTATTATTAATAAACTCCGAAAGGATAGCTAATGATAAAGACTTTCCTTCTAAGTAATTTGTTCCTCTACCTATCTCATCAATCAAAACCAAACTATTCCGTGTAATGTTTTTTAAAATATACGAAATCTCATTCATTTCCACCATAAAGGTAGAATATGCATTAGATATATCATCACTAGCACCAATGCGTGTAAATATCCTATCAATAGTACCAATTAAAGCTTTAGAACATGGCACGTGCGACCCAATGTAAGCCAATAACACTATTAACGCGGTTTGTCTCATATATGTCGATTTTCCACCCATATTAGCACCTGTAATAATATTAACACGATTATTTTTATCTAAATATGTATCATTGGATATAAAAAAATTTTCAGATTTAATTTCAACAACAGGGTGCCTCCCATCTTTGATATATATACAAGAATCATTGACAAGATTAGGTTTAACCCAAGAATATTTTAATGATATATACGCAAATGATTGAATGATATCTAAAATAGATATAAACTTTACAGTTTTTTGAATATCTTTAATAAATTTTTTTATTTTATATAAAACAACTCTATATATTCTTTTTTCTCTATATATCATTTTATCTTTATAAAGTAAAAAATCTGACTCTATAGCTTTTAAATCACCAGTTACATATCTAATAGACTTAGATAATTTTTTTATTTTTTTATAATATATTGGAACTTTTTTAGTAACAGGTAAATCAATATAATAACCATCTTTATTACGTAAAATTTTTAATGATTTAAATTTTAAATTAATTCGTTCTTTAGTTTGATAATCTTTAATATAATTATCAAAATGATTCATATGAAACCTATAATTATCAATTTTTTTATCAAAACCATCTTTAATAATATTACATTCATTAAATAAATATACCGATTTAATCATTATTGATTTATCTATTAAATTAGATATTAATTTAAATGTTTTAATATTTACATTTATATCTGTTAATAATACATCACATATTACATTATCTAATATTTTTTTTATATCATAAAAACATTCTAATGATTTTTGAAAACGTTTTAATTCCATTGGTTTAATAATATTTTCCGAAATATTATATAAATTTCTTTCAACATCACCAATGTTTTTTAAAATATATTTAATTTTATCTAATAAAAAAATATCCAATTTTAAAGTTTTAACAGCATTATGTCTATCACATAAAATTTTTTTAGATAAAATTGGATGACTTAACCATTGTTTTAACAATCTTTTACCCATAATAGTAACAGTAAAATCTATTACATTTAATAACGTATTATCATTATTGCCAGAAATGGTTGTAAATAATTCTAAATTTTTACGTGAATTAATATCTATATGTAATAATTCAGAATTATTACCCAAATCAACACAATTAACATTATATACATTACTACATTTATTTTCTTTTATATAATGTATTAAACACGCCCCTGACATAACAGCTGACTTAAATGTACTATCTGTTATATCTACATATTTCTTATTAACTTTATTTTTGAAAAAACACAATGACTTAACATAAGAAATAGAATACGGTTTAATTTTTTTAATATATGATTTAAATGTTAAATCTTTTAATAAAATATCACATTTAAATAATAACATTTCTTTAGGTGCAAATTTATCCAATTCATCATACACCTCTGTTATAGTTGAAAATCTATTTAAAAAAAAAGTACCAGTACAAACATCTAAACACGCAAAACCATATTCTTTATAAATAAAATAAATACTACAAATATAATTATTTATACTATCTTTTAAATATAATTCATCAACAAATGTTCCCGGGGTAAAAATTTTTACAACCTTGCGTATAATTAATCCATCAGTTTTAACTTTACCAAACTGATCACATATAACCACCTCTTTATACAATTTCATTAATTTAGATATGTACGAATTAACAATATGATACGGAAAACCAGCCATAGGAATTGATACGCCTTTATAATTACCTCTACTTGTTAACGTCAGGGACAATATATTTGATGCTTCAATAGCATCATCAAAAAACAATTCATAAAAATCACCAATTCTAAAAAATAACATCTTATCTTTATATTGATTTTTTATCTTTATATACTGTTTCATGATTGGAGTATAATCACACATAATTTATATTAATAATTACTTTAAACATATATAATATACTATAAAATTAAAAAAAAACATAATGTATTATTTCATATATATAACGCTTTTTTTTTTAACATGCACTACATGTTATGCAAATAATACAATAACTGATAACATTGTATTACAAAACAACTCAATAACATACACAATAATAATTATATTTATAATATGTTATATGTTAATAATTTTTGAAGAAATAATGAAAATAAAAAAATCAACCATTGTAATTATATCATCTAGTATTATGTGGATTTTAATTTTCTTTTATTATAATAATGAATATAAATTAAATAATTATATTAAAATTTTTTTATTAGAATATTGTGAATTATTTTTATTTTTATTTGTTGCTATGATTTATATAAATAGTATTAAATATTTTGGTATATTAAATACATTAAAAAATTATATTATATTAAAAAAATTATCATATAAAAAAATATTTTGGTTAACAGGTATTTTATCATTTATTATTTCACCTATAGCAGATAATTTAACAACATCATTAATTATGTGTTCTATTATATTATCAATAGATAAAACTAATAAACATTTTATAAACATGTGTTGCATAAATATAGTAATAGCATCAAACGCAGGCGGCGCTTTCAGCCCTTTTGGTGATATAACAACTTTAATGATTTGGCAAAATGGAATATTACCATTTAAATCATTTTTTTTAATATTTATACCATCGCTAATCACTTTTTTAATACCATCTATAATAATGACTTTTTATATACCAAATACATATCTAACAAAAAAACACAATGATATTAATACAACATCTATTAATTTCGATTCAATAACACTAATAATTTTATTTTTAATAACAATTACCATTACAATATTATCACAAATTTATTTTAATATACCATCAGCATTAAGCATGATGACAGGATTAGGACTATTACAATTATTTGAATATTTTAAAACTAAACAAAAAGATAACACATTTAATATCACCAAACAAATATGTAACATTGAATGGGAGACACTCTTATTTTTTTATGGAATAATGTTATGTATAAATGCATTGTCAGCAATAAATGTGTTAGATTACATTTCAAACATACTTTATAACGAATTATGGCAAAATCATTCACATGAATATAAACATATTTTAGCAAATATAATTATAGGTATAATGTCAGCAATTATAGATAATATTCCAATAACATTAGCAATAATAAAAATGAACCCAAGTATGCATGATGGCAATTGGTTATTAATAACACTAGCTATAGGCACTGGAGGTAGTTTACTATCAATTGGATCCGCCTCTGGCATAGCATTAATGGGTTTATCAAAAAATAATTACACTTTTCTTTCACATTTAAAATGGAGCTTTGTAATATTTATAGGATACATATTTGGTATATTTTCACATATTATTATAAATAATAATTTATTTATATAATTTTATTATATATAACAATAATAATTTATTTATA
>CAYVZP010000006.1:1688-10581 GCA_964456515.1 uncultured Enterobacteriaceae bacterium | reverse complement strand
TCATTTTGTTATATACCAAAAAATATTATTTGTCCTATGGATTTATCTACTTATTTTAGAATTAATACATCTGGTATAGGTCAATTTGAACGCACGTTAATTATTGCTGACGAAAATAGCAAGGTTACTTATTTAGAAGGATGTACTGCACCAATGCGTGATGAAAATCAATTACATGCCGCTGTAGTTGAAATAATTACATTAAATAATGCAACAGTTAAATACTCCACAGTACAAAACTGGTACCCTGGAAACAATGAAGGACTAGGAGGTATTTTTAATTTTGTTACAAAAAGAGGTATATGTTTAGGAACTAAATCAAAAATAACTTGGAATCAAATAGAAGTTGGATCATCTATAACCTGGAAATATCCTTCAATCATTTTAAAAGGTAATAATAGTATTGGCGAATTTTATTCTATAGCTTTAACTAATAATTACCAACAAGCTGACACCGGGACTAAGATGTTACACTTAGGAACCAATACTAAAAGCATTATTATTTCAAAAGGCGTGTCTGCTGGCTATAGTAAAAACACGTATAGAGGTTTAGTACATGTATTCCCAAAAGCATCAAATGCACGCAATTACACTAAATGCGATTCTTTATTATTTGGAAACAATACATCTGCCTACACATTACCACGTATTAAAATTCAAAATTCAAAAATAAATATTGAACACGAGGCTATTACTAGTAAAATAAGTGATCAACAAATGTTTTATTGTAAACAACGCGGATTAAATGAAGATCAATCAATATCTTTAATAATTAATGGCTTTTGTAAACAAGTTATTAGCGAATTACCTATGGAGTTTTTAATGGAAGCTCAACGATTATTAGATATCAGCTTAGAAGGAGCAATTGGATGATAAAATCTAATTTATTAAATATCTCAAATTTAACCACATCATTTACTAATAAAATTATTTTAAATAAATTAAATTTTAAAATAAATTCAGGTGAAACGCATGTGATAATGGGACCAAACGGAGCTGGCAAAAGCACTTTAGCTAATATTCTATCTGGCAATCATGATCAATATAATATTTCTGGTAATATTATATATGATAATACTAATTTATTATCATTATCTGCAGAAAAACTAGCACTTAACGGAATTTTTTTAAGTTTCCAACATCCTGTTGAAATCCCAGGATTATCTAATATTAATTTTTTTAAATCATTTTTAAATGCAAAAAACAAACATTTAAAAATAAATCCAATTGAAAACAACGATTTTATGACATTATTAAATGCTAATTTAAAATTATTAAATATAAAATCAGAATTAACACATAGGTCTGTAAATGACGGTTTTTCTGGTGGTGAGAAAAAAAAAAATGAAATTTTACAAATGTTATTATTAGATCCAAAATTTGTAATATTAGATGAAATAGATTCCGGATTAGATATTGATTCATTGAAATTAGTATTCAATGCTGTTAACACGTTTAAAAATAACAATAAATCAATTTTAATAATAACCCATTATAGCAGAATTTTAAAATATATAGATGTTGATTTCGTACACATTTTACATAATGGAACTATAATTAAAACTGGTGACCAAGCGTTAGCTTATGATGTTGAAAAACATGGTTATTCATATTTTTTATAATATCAGGAAATTTATATGAATAAAAACATTCTTTTTGTTTATAAAAAACTTTTAAATAATAATAAAAATTTTTATATTTCATATTTTAGAATTTTTTTAATTTTTTATTCTAAACATTATCTATTAATTGATAATTTAAATTTAAATAATTCAAAATCAAAAATTATTAACTATAATTCACTATCTAAATTAAATACTACATTTAAAAACTATATTAAAAATAATTCTAAAAACAATTCCTTAAATATAATTTTTTTTAATAATTTATATATTTATTCTAATAATTTTGATTTATTTTTATTTATAAAAATAATAAACAATCAAAATTATAATTATTTAAATTTATTTAACAACTTTTATTTTGAATTATTTAATAATTTAAGCTTTGTTTATATTATAAATTTAATTTTTTCTATTAATAATTATTCTATTAATATTTACAATAATATAATTAACAAAAATATTTTTATATTTAATTTATTTAACTTCGAAATAATAAACAATTTTTTATCAATAAAAAAATATATTTTAATTAATAAAAATATTAAATGTAATATTATTGAATTTTTTTTTAACGATTTTAATAAAATAATATTAAATATTAATATGTTTTTTAAATTAAATAATAACACTATATTAAACTATTATTTAATTAGTGATTTTAAAAACAATGGATATAATTATATAACATTTTTTTTTAAACATTATTTTAACAATATATTAAATTTTATAGATATTTATTTAAATCAAACATATTCTTTTGTTACTATAAACTCATTTTTAATTGGCAAACATACAAGATTTAATAAGAAATCTATTAAAATCTCTAAATTTCATTTCATTGATAAATTTATATATAATATATACCATTACAATGATTCAACCCAAAGCAACGTTTTCTTTATATCTTTAAGTAACAACACATCTAAATTAATATTTATTGGCAATATAATTGTTGGAAATAAAATTAAACATATTAACGCAAACTTAAAATGCGAAGGATTGATGTTATCAAACTCATCTATAATACAATTTGATCCTAATATGTTTATTAACAGTAATGATGTACAATGTTTTCATGGAGCAAGCATTGGTTGTGTAAATAATACTATTTTAAAATATATGACATCCAGAGGACTAGACTTAAATGAATGCAAAAAAATAATAATTATATCTTTTTTAAATAAAATTTTAAATACAAATGACATTAATATCAGTATATTAAAAAACAATTTAAAATTTAATAATATAAAATAATTATGAATGATAATATTATAAAAACCATAAAAAACAAATTTCCTATTTTCAATAAACATATTAATGGAAAAAAACTTCACTATTTAGACAATGCGGCAATAACGCACGTGCCTAAAACTGTCGTTGATTCACTATTATATTTTTATTGTAATATAAACTCTAATGTTCATAGAGGAGCTTATCACTTAAGTGAAATTGCTACAGAAAAATATGAAGCCACACGACATAAAATATCACACTTTATTAAATCTACTGATGAAAAACAATGTGTTTTTGTAAAAAACACAACAGAAGGTATTAACCTAGTTGCATTTAGTTACTTAAAATCAATATTAAAAGAAGGCGATAACATTGTTATCTCACAAATGGAACATCATTCTAATATAGTGCCATGGTATCTATTATCTAAAGAAATGAATATTCATTTGAAAATCATACCATTATTAAAATCTGGTGATTTAGACTATAAATCTATTAAAAATATTATTAATCACAAAACAAAATTAATTTCAATAACACATATCTCAAACTCCTTAGGTACTATTAATAATTTAAAATATATAATAAATATAGCTCATTCAAAAAACATTCCAGTTTTAATAGACGGAGCTCAATCAATGTTACATTCCACCATTAATGTTACAACTTTAGATTGTGATTTCTTTTGCTTTTCATCTCATAAAATGTACGGCCCAAACGGCGTTGGCGTTCTATATGCTAAAAAAAAACATTTAACTGCAATGCGACCGTACCAAGGAGGTGGTGAAATGATAAAACATGTAAGCTTTTCAAATGTAATATGGAATGATATACCATATAAATTTGAAGCAGGAACTCCGTCTATAGCAAATATAATAGCTTTTGGCGAAGCTATTGATTTCCTTAATTCAATTGACTTAGATGCATTATTTACATATAAAAAACAATTATTACACTATATGTTAAATCGATTAAACGAAATTAAAGATTTAATTATTATAGGCAAACCTAATGTTAGAACAAGTATAGTATCATTTATTATTAAAAACATACATGCACATGACCTGGGTACAATAGCCGACCATTACGGCGTATCTATTAGAACTGGCCATCATTGCTCTATTCCTGTTATGGATTTTTATGGTGTCGCAGCAACAGCAAGAGCGTCTTTAGCATTTTATAACACAACAAATGATATTGATATGTTAATAACAGCATTATTACATGCTAAAAACATTTTTTCGTTAAAATAATATGATAGAATTATATAAAGATTTAATAATTGACCATGGTTTAAATCCTAGAAATAAATATATCATGAAAAATTTTACTCATCATTCCAAAGGATTTAATCATTTTTGTGGCGATGCATTTGACATTTATTTAAATATTTCTAATAATATTATAACCAACATTTCTTTTAATGGAACTGGATGCGCTATATCTATAGCATCATCTTCTTTAATGACAATATATCTTAAAGACAAACATACAAAAAATATATATGAAGCATTTAATTATTTTCAAAATTTAATTAAAAATAATATTATAAAACAAGATAAATTTGATAATTTTAATTTATTAGCAAACGTTCGAAAATTTCCATCTAGAATAAAATGTGCAACTTTACCATGGCATATTACAATTAATTCATTAAAATAAACTATAAAAAGGAAATATATTATGATTAAAAATATAAACAAAAGAACATTTTTAAAAAAAATAGTAAAATATAGCATTTTTGGCGGATTGTTTGCATTTGCTAGTAACAATATTTTAAAAACAACTAATATGAATTTTATTAATGAAAAGTTTTATTCCATGGGCACAGAAGGAAGAATTCAAATATTTACACCCGATATTACATATGGAAAAACTATTATTAAAAATGCTATTAAACGTATTCATGATTTGGAAATATTATTAACTAAATTTTCACCAAAATCTGATATTGGCATAATTAATTCACATCCTAATATATATAACACTGTATCTGATGAAACTTTATTTATTTTAAATTTAAGTAAATTATATTCACATATAACACGTGGTTATTTTGATATTGGATTAGGTAACTTTTTATCATTATCTGGAATAGATTCTAACGTACCATTGGTTGGTAAAACCTTATTATTAAATAAACATATAAATGATCCAATATTTCATATAAAATCTAATAAAATTAAATTAACACGCCCGCACTCTATGTTAGATTTAGGTGGTATTGCAAAAGGATATGCATTAGATGAGGCTATGAATATTTTAATTAAATCTAATATAAAACATGTTGCCATAGAACTTGGTGGAGATATTAAGTTATATGGAGGTACACCTAATAATGGATTATGGAATGTTTTTTTAAATAATAATTTAAACATATTAAAATATCATACCACATCTATTTCTAGTTCAGGTGATAAATTTAAATACATTATAAAAAACAATAAACAAAATATTGCACATCATATTATAAATCCTAAAACATTATCATCAAAACATCACTTTACTAACACGGTAGTGATAGGCGAAAAAGGTTATATTTGCGACGTTTTATCAACTACCTGTTTCTGTATGAACGAAAAAGAGATTGAAAGTATTAAACATAAGTTTAATGATTATAATATCATAATAAATAAATAAATAAATAAATAAATAAATAAATAAATAAATAAATAAATAAATAATTTAATGATTATAATATTATAATATTATAATATTATACATATATTTTTAATATAATAATATATTATTAATTTAATGATTTTAATATGTTAAAAATTAAAAGTTTAATGATTTAATGGTTTAATATCTTAATATGATAATATGATAATATGATAATAATTTTAATATATAAATAATTTAATGATCATAATATTATATACATATATAATATATATATTATTATTATTAAAAAAAACAAAAATTGTTTGACATTTTAATAAATATTTGTTATACTTAAAATTAATATTTATTGAGGAGTAAAGTTATACGTAAAAAATTTTATAACATAGGAAAAATTATGAAACATAATATTAAAATTATATACCTGTTATGTTTTTTAACATGCTGGTCTGTAAATAGTATGCATTTTAATATTAATAATATAAAAATACATGGTTTAAATAATTATTCTGAAAAATTCGTTTTAAAATGTTTATCACAAAATGATAATTTCAAGAGTGAAGATATTTTTAATAATTTAAATTCATTAAATTTGTTTAATACTATTAAAATTTCTATAAGGGATACTAATTTAAATATTTTTGTAACCGAAAAACCTCGTATAATTAAAATACAGGTTATTGGTGATACGGGTCAAGAGATACGTACATTATTATTAGGATTAAATTTTTTTAATGGTAATTTATTAAATTATAGTAATTTAAAAATTTTTAGAAAAGGTATAAAAATTTTTTGTTATAAACATAGTTTTTTTGATTTTTATTTAAATATTAATTTATCAATACACAAAAAAGATAATACTGTTATTATTAATATAAAATATTTTAGAAATAAACAATTTGTTTTTAATGAGGTTATTTTTACAGGATCTAAAAAAATATTTAATAAAAAAAAATTAACATCATTTTTTTTATCTAATAATGTATTAATAAATTTATTTTATAACAATTTTTATGATCATACTAATTTTATAAAATCAATAAAAAATCTTAGAAATTGTTATAATGATCATGGATATATGGAATTTAAAATTTTATCTGTCAAATTTTTATTAAATAACAAAAAACGTACAGTAACACCTGTTTTAAATTTAGAACCTGGTGAAAAATTTTTAATTAATAGAATAACTTTTAATTTTGATGGCACTGAATGGTTTTCAGATAGTGAAATGTTTGCTATAATTAATAAAGATATAAAAATAAATGACATTATTTCTAACACATTATGTAATAATGTAACAAAAAAATTAAGCATTTTTTGTAATTCAAAAAATATGTTTAGCGCAATATGCTCATTTACAACCACTAAATTAAATAACAATCGTGTTAATATAATATTTTCTGTAACAAGTCCTGCGAAATTAATTAAAATAAGAGCAATTAAATTTTTAGGTATAACTGATGATTTAAAACAAATATATAGAAAATTTATAAGTCAAAAAGAAGGTGATTATTTATCTTTACCATTAATGAATCAGGCACGAAAATTAATGATAAAAAAAGGTTATGCTAGTGAAGTTGAAGTTATTTATGACAAATCTATAACTCAATATACAGATGTTGTTTTTAAAATAAAAAAAACACAAGCATCTTTATTTTCATTTGGTGGATCATTAACCAAGGCAAACGGATTAACATTAAATTTTACACTTGATTTATTAAATTGTTTTAATAGTGGAAATGATTTATTATTGCGTATGAATAGAACTAAAAAAAATGTTGATGCTAATTTTAGTTATGTAATACCACGATTTTGTGAATCAAATTTTGAACTTACTTATGCAATGTTTATAAAACGTGAGAAAAATGTTCGGCATTTATCTTTTGAAAGAAGGTTTGGAATAAATAGATCATTTGGTGCCACAACATCTGTTTTGTATAATATAAATAGTAAATCTCAAATAACGTTAATTTTAGGTTTTGATAAACAATTTACAAAAGCAGCTACACGAAAAACCGTTCCAGCTATTATTAAATATAGAAATAAATATGACACAAATATTTCAGAATGTGTTTTTGGAACCGTTTTAACATATAATAATTTAAATGAAACAGAATTATTTAATCATGGAATGTTTCATAAAATTGATATTAAAATAATGATGCCTGCCTCATCTATATTATATGGAACATTATTATACGATTTTAAAATACTTAATAAAATAAATGATAATTTTATTTTAAGTCTTGCCGGAAGTGTGGCGTATGCCAAAAAATATTTTGCAGGAGCAAGATACCCATATCCAAAATTTTTTATATTAAAAGGTGAGCATAGAATAAGAGGTTACAATAACAAGCTTTTAGGGCCAAGAGATGCGCATAACAGACCTATAGGTGGTAATTTATCTATGAGTTTTAAAACATCCATGTTTTTCACAATGTCTTTTTTTAAAACTTTAAATATTAAACCAGCAATTTTTCTAGATGCCGGTCAAGTGTTTATGACTGACGCAAAATTTGTTAATAGACCAAAAGTTACAATATCACGACATACTAAGATACGAACAAAACCAAGTCGTTACAAATCATTTAAAAAAAAACATAAAGGACTTATTGTAAGAGAAAAATTGCAAAAACAATTAGATGTGCAAATAACATCAGATTATCTTATAACACAATTATTATTACATAAAAAAAAATTATTAAAATTAAATTCTGTATTACCATTTAATAAATATAACGCAAATGCAATTATAAAAGAACATATTTTAAACAAACAAATTATTAATAATTTAAGTTATGATAATTTATTTTATCAAAATGTGTCAGATGATAATTTAAATGATATTCAAAACATTTTAAAAGTTAAAACTCAATTAATTGATGAAAATGAAAATGAAAATGAAAATTATTTAATAAATTCATCTAATAATATTATATCAAAATTTAAAACAATGCATTCGATTAATAATTTATTGCAAACCGAACTAGTTAATACGAAAGCAAATTATTATGATTGTTTTAATATAGATTGTGAAAATTATGTTCTTTCATTAGGTGATCAAGATATACCATTATTAAATGGAACTTATATTACTAATTCTGTTGCATTATTTAATGAAAATTCTATTAACATAGATACACTTTTTTTAGATTTAAATTTATTAATAGACAATGAGTCGAACGATTTAAATAATTATTTTATGAATAATGAAATATGTATAAAAGATAAGTCGTGTGATTCAAGTACAATAAATGAACAATCGGATAATTTAAGTAATGATGTAATAAATGATGAGATATATATACAAAATAAATTGGATAGTTTAAATAATGATGAAATATATATACAAGATAAGTTGGATAGTTTAAATAATGATGAAATATATATACAAGATAAGTTGGATAGTTTAA
>CAYVZP010000006.1:106-1588 GCA_964456515.1 uncultured Enterobacteriaceae bacterium | reverse complement strand
ATAATGATGAAATAAATGATATAAATATGATACATCATATTGATACTATTTCTGATAAAATTAAAAATAAAAATGATAATACTGTTTATGTAACATCAGATGATATAAATAATATAGATATAATGACTGTTTTAAAAATGTCACGTAGTTTGTCAGATTCAAATTGTGTTAGATTTGATAGTATATATGAAAATGAAATAAGAGTATTAAATGCAGATATTATTAATAATGATAATGAATTGTGTAATAAAAATGATATATCAATATTAGATTTAACATGTATAGATGATACTAAAATAAAAATGTTAAATGAATATAATTTATTACAATTTAATAATCAAACTGAATTTTTTAGAACTGATAATTATGTGAAAAATAATATTAATGAAGTGTTTATAGATGTATTTGAATCTACATCGTTATGTGATGATGATAATATTAATAATGAATTAATTAAACCTATAATTACTTTTGATGGTGCTGCAAGGATACGTGAACTTATAGAACATAAATTTATTTTTACAATAGCAGATCGGATACCATTTTATATTCCTGGCGCAGTTGAAGAATTTTCTAGACGATGTGAGCAAAGATTAGAGGATGAAGATGAAAATGATGATATATTTTTAAAAAAAATTAATAAACAATTTAATGTTGTAGAAAATATAGAAGAGTTAAAAAAAATAAGAATAGAAGAAAAAAAAATAAGAATAGAAGAAAAAAGAATAAAAAGAATAAAGAAAGCAAAAAGAGATGCGTTAAAAAAGATAAAAATGGAATTGATAAATCAAAATAATGAAATTTTTCAACAAAATTTTTTTGTAAAAAGATCTCCTAACGCTTTGTGGATCATTTTATTAAATAATAATTTAAAAAAATCATTAACGCCTGTTAAAAATACACGAACGCCAGTATTTAAATTAAGAAAAACAACGTTAAAAAATTCATTAACGCCTGTTCAAAATATACAAGCTCCAGTATTTAAACTAAGAAAAATAATGTTAAAAAATTCATTAACGCCTGTTCAAAACATACAAGCTCCAGTATTTAAATTAAGAAAAACAACGTTAAAAAATTCATTAACGCCTGTTCAAAACATACAAGCTCCAGTGTTTAAACCAGGTAAAACAATGTTACAGAACAAACGTGTATATCATGCTAAAAAAATGTGTGTAAAAAAAATATTACCTGTTATTGTTGTTAAGAAAAAGCGCGTTCGCGTGCCAATAATTAGGTTTAGTAAAATAGTATTAAAATCAAATATTTTACATAGTAAAAAAATTAATGTAAAAAAAAAATTAATAGTAAAAAAATTAATTAAAAAAAAGTTAATTAATAAAAAATTAATTAAAAAAAAGTTAATTAATAAAAAATTAATTAATAAAAAATTAATTAATAAAAAATTAATTAAAAAAAAATTAATTAATAAAAAATTAATTAATAAAAAATTAATTAATAAAAAATTAATTAATAAAAAATTAA
>CAYVZP010000005.1:0-11988 GCA_964456515.1 uncultured Enterobacteriaceae bacterium | reverse complement strand
GAAATTAAAATGTTAAAAAAAGAAATTTTTAATAAAAAAATTTAAAAAAACACTTAAAAAAAATAAAAAAAAAAAAAAAAGAGCTGAAGCTTTTTTAAATTTTATTGAATGTCAAAACAATACTATATTAAATAAAAACTTTAAAAAAGAACCAGTTAAAACACTATATTTAAGAGCACCTGAAAGTTTTTGTAATGATATTAAAGAAATTATGGTATTAACTGGCTTGTCAATGAATGCCGTATGTCTTGAATTATTAAGACCAGCTATTAAAAGAAAGTTAAGAGAAATAAAAAATGATCTAATATAATTTATTATAATAAAAATCATGTTATAAAATAATAACATGATTTTTATTTAATAACATAAACAAGAAAATTAATGACAATTTTTTGTAATAAAAATCATACTAATATTATATAAAGCAAACAACATAATGCACGCTGCTGTTATATATTTAAAAATTGTATTATAAATATATTTTTTTATTTTATTAGTTAAAATAAATGTTAATAACATTGATGGAATTGTTCCGCATCCAAAAAAAAACATTAAAACTCCAGCCTCCTTTATAGTATTAGACGACCCAATACACCATGCAAGTGTACTATATACTAAACCACATGGTAAATTACCCCATAAAAGACCTAAAAAAAAAATATTTGCAGGTTTTTTTTTAATATTAATTTTTTTTATTATAGGATAAAATATTTTCCAAAGTTTAAATAAAACATTTTCCATAAAATATAACCATTTAAATAAATTTAATAAATATAAACTTAATAATATTAAAATTATATTTGACCCTAATTTAATAAATATAAACGCTGCCTTGTTTTCAATATTAAATAAAAAACTACCTAAAAAACTTACAAATAAACATATTAATACATATGATAATATTCTACCTATATTAAATAAAATTTGATATAAAAATTTATGCTGCAAATTATTTAAACTCATAGATACAGCAACAACAATACCACCGCACATGCCAAAACAATGTGCGCTACCTAAAAACCCTATTAAAAATGCTGTTAAACAAGAAAAATTATTCATTATTTATAATTCCAAGACGTAATGAATTTAATACAACAATTAATGAACTGCATGACATTCCAAGCGCTGCGTAATACGGTGTTATGTAACCCAATGCAGCTAAACTTAATCCAATAATATTATAAAATATAGCCCAAATAATATTTTGGTTAATGAGTTTGCGGGTTTTTTTTACATGTTTTATTGTTTTATAAATATTTGATAAATCATTATTTAATAAAATTGAATCAGAATTAATTTTAGCCAAATCAGCCCCGCTCCCCATTGCTATTGAAATATTAGCCGCACTTAATGCTGGAACATCATTAATTCCATCACCTATCATCATTACAACCTTTTTCTGTTGCTGTAATGTTTTTATATAATTAACTTTATCTTTAACTGAATAATTGTTTTTACTATATTTAATGTTTAATTTTTGTGCAATATGATTAACATTATTAGACGGATCGCCGCTTAAAATATGTGGTATAATACTTAATGATTTAATATTTAAAATAGAATTATAAACAGACTGTCTTAGCGGACTTGTTAATTTAAATCCTGCAATTATACCATGTTTATCTGATAAAAATACCCATAAATCATAACATTTTGTTATTTTAAATATTTTACATTTATCTTTTAATAAACAGTGTGTAAATATTAATTTACCTATTTTATATATATTGTTATTTATAATACCCTCAATGCCGTTGTTAATATAAACACGTGTTTGGTTTTTTAATAATATATATTTATTAAATTTATTTAATGTAAAAGCTTTTGCAATAGGATGTTTTGAAATATTTTCCATGTCCATTGTTAATGAGAAAATTTTTTTAATTGAAATGTTTCTATTAATAAAAAATTTATCAATAAAAAATTTATTAATTGTTAATGTTCCAGTTTTATCAAATATAATATCAGTAACATAACACAGATCATTGATTACATTGCTTTTAACAATCATTAAACCTAATTTAGATAATGAATTAATAGATGCTGTTATGGCGACGGGAACTGATAATGATAAAGCGCATGGACAAGCTATAATTAACATTGATAATAAAATATTCAAAATATTTTCATGACCTAAATAAATCCATATAAAACAAGTAATACATGTTAATATAATCACAGATAATACAAAGTATTTTGCAACAATATTAATAAATGGATATAAATTTGGTTTAGATAAATTGGATTTTTCCAACAATTTTATGATAAATGCAATTCTTGAATTTTCAGCTACATGAGTTACTTTTATAACAAGTGATTGTTCAATATTTGTTGACCCACCAATAACTTTATTCGTTTTACATTTACTTACAGGGGTAAATTCACCAGTTAACATAGATTCATCAACATTACTGGATCCAGATATTACAATTCCATCAACAGGAATAATTTCTCCTGGATTAACGCTAATATAATCATGAATATGTATATCTTCTTTTTTAACAGGTTTTTCTATAACAGAATTGCCATTTTTAATTAATAGTCTAAATACCCCATAATTTAAATCCTGTAAACTACTTATAATATCAAGCGCATGATGTCGAGCACGCATTTCTAAAAACCTGCTAATTAAAAGAAAAAACACAAACATGCATGATGAATCAAAATATATATCGCCATAACCTGTGATTAAATTTAAAACGCTAAAAGCGTATCCTAAAAACAATGATAAACTAACTGTAAAATCCATGCCTAATGTATAATTTTTAATATTTCTAAAAGCATTTAAAAAAATATCTTTACCAGAAAAAAATAATACCGGCGTTGAAATAATAAATGAAATCCATTTAATAAATATACAATATGATTGCTCCATATCTTTTCCTTCACCAATATATAATGCTACTGATAACATCATTAATTGAGCCATTCCTATTCCAGCGATAATTAATTTTTTCATGCCATTTTTGTATTCAATTTTATTAATGTGTTCCTGTTTTTTTAAAGAATATGGATACGCATTATATCCTATTTTTCTAAATTCATTTAACAGTAAACTTAATGAAAATCGTTTAATGTCCCAAACTATTTTTGCTTTACATGTAGACAAATTAACGGTAATCATGTTAATATAATTTAAATTATTAAAATGTCTTTCTATTAACCATGTACATGCAGCGCAACTTATTCCATCAATAGCCACAATCACTGTTTTTAAATTTTTTTTATTACCTAAAAATCTATTATTAAATTTAAAATTGTCAAATACCTTAAGATTAGTATGATTTATTAAAAAATCATTTTTTATTGTATTTCCTGGACTATCTCGATAATTATAATAATCAATAAAACCAGAATCAATTATAAATTGAAAAACAGCCTTACATCCAGGGCAACACATTAATTTAATTTCATTATTAATTGAAACAAAATATTTGTTTCCAGTTATTACAGGTAAATCACAATGAAAACATTTTTTTTTCATATAAATTTAATTAGGTAAAATAAATTTAACAGTTTTAGTTAAAAAATCTTTTGTATTATTTATATTTTCTATTTTAAAAGTTATTGAATGAAAACAAGATGTTGTAAAGGTTTTATGTATTGAAATCATAACATCTAATAATATTGTATCTTCTTTGTTTAAAGCAATTTTACTTAAACCAATATAATTAAAATTATCTTCACATATAGATATATTATATTGCATATTATCATTTGTTTTATTAGTTATTTTTAATATATATGAATTTTCAATAAAATTATCAACCGTTACATTATATAATTTTAATTGACTTCTATTAATATGTAATTGAATTAAATTTCTATTAATTAATAAATATGAAAAAATTAATAATAAAATAACTGATGCAATAAAATATGCATAAAATCTAATATTTACACCTGGATTATAATTAACATTAAGATCCGATTCTTTAATATAACCTATTAAATTTTCTTTATACCCCATTTTTTTCATAACAGAATTACATGCGTCTATACATGCAGCACATGTTATACATTCTATTTGCAATCCATGTCTAATATCAATGCCTGTAGGACAACAATTAACACATGCATTACAATCAATACAATCACCTAAATCACTGTTAGTTAATACAGCATTTTTTTTCCTACTCCCTCTTTTCTCGCCTCGATCACTATTATATGCTATTATTAAGGTGTTTTTATCAAACATAACGCTCTGAAGGCGTGCGTATGGACAAATTATAAAACAAAATTGTTCTTTAAACCAATGTACATTAAGATGTGTTAAAATTGTTATAAAGACAATCCAAAAAAAACTCCATTGTAAAATATTAAATGAGAATATAGATGTAATTAAAAACGTTACTGATATAAAATAACTTACCAAAGTAAAGCCTGTTGCAAGAGAAAATAAAAAAATCAAACAATGTTTGACAACTTTTTTCATAAAATGATTAAATGTAAAATCTTTTAAATCATTTTTAATTCTTTTATTCATTTTACCTTCAACCATTCGTGTTAGAAATGCGGCAAATCTCACCCATACACTTTGCGGGCATAAAAAACCACACCAAACTCTACCAACAAATACAGTTATGGTAAATAATCCAAGAATACACATCATTACAAATATAGCGAATAAAATAAAATCCTGTGGCCAAAAAACATATTTAAAAAAATAAAAACGTATAGTAAGTATATCAAACATAACAGCTTGCCTCCCATGGTAAGATAACCATGGGATTAAAAAAAAACTTAAAGCTACCACTGACATGCTTAGCGTTCTTATTTTATCAAACTTGCCAGGCACTGGGTCAGTATAAATAACCTTATGCCTTTTATATAAATTAATTTCTTTATCTAACATTAACTTTTATTTAAAGAATATATATATGCTGTTAAAATATGAATTTGTTCTTTCGTTAAAACACTTTTATGTGCTGGCATTACACCATTTCTACCATTTTTAATAGTATCTTTTATATTATTTAAAGAACTACCATAAATCCATTGAGGGTCAGTTAAATCTGGCGCACCTAAAAATTTATTACCTTTAGCATTCATTCCATGACATGCTGAACAAATTGTATTAAATTTAATTTTACCTTTATCAGTTAAAGATGATTGTTCATTTTTACCACTTAATGATAATACATATAAAGCAGTGCTTTCTACATCAGCATCATCTTTAATAACAGGTGAATATCCAGGCATTTTACCCCTTCTACCATTAGTTATACTTGTTTTAATTTCTTTTGGAGTCCCACCATATAACCATTTATTATTAGTTAAATTTGGAAAACCGTTTCCACCTTTAGCATCTAACCCATGACACAAAGCGCAATTATTCATAAATAAACTCTTGCCAATTTTTAATGATTTAAAATTTACAGATAAATCATCAATACTTTCTTTAGCAAAAGCGTTATAAATTGGATCATACATTTTATTTTCTTTAACTGTATTTGCGTTATAATCATCATATGACACCCATCCTAAAGCGCCTTTAATCTTACCTAATCCAGGATATAAAGCTAAATAACCAATACCAAAAACAATTGAGATGCCCATTATCCATAACCACCAACCAGGTAACGGATGATTTGTTTCAGTAATTCCGTCAAATGATGTCATGTCATTAATATCAGTCTTACCATCATCATGATGAGATGTTGTTCTCATGCCAAGAAATAAAGCGGTATAAAAAATTATACTACCAACTACTAAAAAAATTATATATATACTAACTGCATTACTCACATTTATCTCCAAAAATCATTTTTTTTATAATATATATTTCACATTCGATGCCTTATTAAAAGGCATCATTAAAAAAAACAACAAAAAAATTTATTTAGATCTTTTGTAAGCTAAACCAAGTTGTTGTAAATACGCAACCATGGCATCTTCTTCAGTTTTACCTTTAACAACTTTAAAAGCATTTTCAATATCATTGTCCGTATAAGGTACTCCAAGCGTTTTTAATACTTTCATTTTTTTCATTGGCGACATTTCATTTAATAATGTTTTTCCCAACCATGGATATGATGGCATTTTTGAAGCTGGAACAACCAATCTAGGATTTTGTAAATGAATTCTATGCCAATCATCACTATATCGTCCACCAACTCTAGCTAAATCAGGACCAGTTCTTTTTGAACCCCATAAAAAAGGGCGCTCATAAACATGTTCACCAACAACAGAATAAGCTCCATAACGTTTTGTTTCAGCATACAATGGTCGAACCATTTGTGTATGACATACATGACACCCTTCTCTAATATAAATATCTCTACCTTCAAGTTCTAAGGCAGTTATTGGTGTTAAACCTTTTAATGGTTTATGTAAGTCAGGTTGAAAAAAAAGTGGCACAATTTCAACCAGGCCGCCTATACTAACAACAATTAATATACAAACTCCCATTAACCCTATATTTTTTTCAAGTATCTCATGATTCATGTGACAGCCCCTTCTTTAGAAAATGAAAAGGAATACTCTTTTTTATTAACAGTCATCCAAACATTATATAACATAAAAAACATTCCAAATAAAAAAATGACACCACCAATAAATCTTAAAAGATAAAACGGATGTGTTGCCATTACAACTTCTATAAACGCATACGTCAATGTACCATCCTCATCAATAGCTCTCCACATTAATCCTTGCATTATACCAGATATCCACATTGATATTGTATATACCAATGTTCCAGTCGTTGCAAGCCAAAAATGTACATTAATTAAACTTATACTATACATTGATCTTTTATTAAAAATCCTTGGAATTAAAACATATATAGATCCTATAGTTATCATGGCTACCCAGCCTAAAGCGCCAGAATGAACATGCGCAATTGTCCAATCAGTGTTATGTGATAAACTATTTACTGTTTTAATAGCCATGAAAGAACCTTCAAATGTAGCCATACCATAAAATGTTAAACATACTAAATAAAATCTTAAAATAGGATCTGTTTTTAATTTATACCATGCCCCGGAAAATGTCATCATTCCATTTATCATTCCACCCCATGATGGAGCTATCAACATTAATGAAAAGACCATACCTAACGTTTGGGTCCAATCAGGTAAAGCACTATAATGCAAATGATGCGCTCCAGCCCACATATATATACCAATTAATGACCAAAAATGTACAATTGATAATCTATAAGAATATACAGGCTTTTGAACCTGAATTGGAATAAAATAATACATCATTCCAAGAAAGCCGGCTGTTAATAAAAAACCTACAGCATTATGACCGTACCACCATTGAACCATAGCATCAACAGCACCAGAATAAATAGGATATGATTTAAATAATGATACAGGTAAAGCCAAATGATTTACTACATGTAATAATGTAATGGTTATTATAAACGATCCATAAAACCAATTAGCAACATAAATATGTGAAACCTTACGTCTAGCAATTGTAACAAAATAAACAATGGCATATGATAACCAAACGACAGCTAAAAATAATGCTATCGACCATTCCATTTCAGCGTATTCTTTTGTTGTTGTAAAACCCATTGGTAAGGTTATGCCAACTAAAACAATCACTACCTGCCAACCCCAAAACACAAAAGCCGCTAATTTATCAAAAGCTAACCTAACCTGACAAGTTCTTTGAACAACATAAAAAGATGTTGCCATTAATCCAGTTCCAGCAAAGGCAAAAATAACCAAATTTGTATGCAATGGTCTTAATCTACCAAAAGATAACCAAGGAATTCCTTCACCTATTTCAGGCCAAACAAGTTCAGCTGCTATAAGAACACCAACAGTCATTCCAATTATTCCCCAAACAATAGTCATAAGAGTAAGTTGTTTTACAACTTTATAATTATAAATATCGCCATCAAATGCTGTTTTCGAAACTTTATTTTCATTCATAATATTAACTACAGTTATATATAAAAAATTAAAAATTATTTTAAAAAAATTAAATAAAAAACGGCTATCACGAGCCCGATATCATACATGAAAAACATCTTTTTTTACCTTTTTCTTGTCATCTAAAATTATATGTTTTGAAGGTGAGTCAAAGTCATCATATTGATCATTGTTTACTGCCCAAAAGAAAAACACAATAGCAACAAAAACAACTAATAAACTTAATGGTATAAGAACATATATTATATTCATAAAAAACATCTTCCTTTGTATATAATATAAATTATATAACGTTAATTAAAAAAAATAATAGCAAATTCAAATTAATAATGTAAATATATTTTATTTTTAAATAAAATTAATATTAAAAACACGTATAAACACTCAAATCCTGCAAAAAGCAATAACCATAACCCAATTTTATCTGTAAAACCATACGAATGCAAACCAACGTTTAACATATTTACCCCAAACCATGATAATAATACTATAATGCTTGTAAATATTAAACCTACAGAAAACCATATATCATTTTTATTAACAATCTTCAAATGTAAAACTAATATTAACCATAAAACAACTAACATCGCCCCATTTTCTTTAGGATCCCATCCCCAGAAACGCCCCCATGATTGATCGGCCCACACGCCACCTAATATTGTTCCAAAAATTATAAAAACTAAAGCTATTATTGTTAAAAAATTTAATATTTTAAAAAAAATAAAATTTTTATTAATATTAACGCTAAAGAATTTATAAAAAAAATAAACGTGAGCTAAAATACTAACAATTAAACATAAAGCATACCCTATTGTTATTGTTATAACATGAGTAACAAGCCAAAAACTTGTATTTAAAACAGATGTTAGATTTTTAATTTCATCACCATAATTATAGTTATATGCTATACATTGAAATATTAATAAAAAAAATAAGGGTATCAATAAATTAAATTTATATTTAAATTTTTCTATATATATAAGTAAACATATTGAATAAATAACATTAACAAATATTATTGATTCATATAAATTTGTTACTGGCGGTCTTCCGGAAATAATAAATCTCACAAAAATATCAAATATAGAAAATAATATACCAACATAAAATGAATAATTAAAAACAGTATTAAAGTATCGCCATAAATGTTTACATACTAACATATATACATATATCATGAAGGATAATATATATATATAAAAAGCTAGTTGAACTAAATTAATTTTACTATATAGATGTTCAAAATAAATTAAAACACGATCATGAATAGATAATTGTTGTTTAATTAAATTTAAATAACACGTACAGGCAGCATTCCATGATACATCATCTTTATTTCTAAAAGTTTTAGCCATATTATTAATTATATTAAGGTTTTCTAATAATGTTGTATCATTTAAATTTAATTGTGTGTTAAAATCAATCCAATTAATTTTATTAATTTTAACAATATAAAAAATATTATTTATATCTTTATTATTATTATAAAAATTAGCATTATTTTTATTAGCAATAATTTTATCATAATTTGTATAACCGGTTTTTGAGATTGAATTAAATAAATGAAACTGTGTTTTAAAATTTAAAATTAAATTTATTTTATTATATAAATTTAACATCTGTTTTTGAGTATCATTAAGATCAAAATAATTCATTTTTAATAAAATATTAATGGTATCTATATTTTTAAATAATCCAATCATGATGTTATTAAATGAATATAAATTATTATCAGTTAATTTAATATCAAAATTTAAAAGTAAATTTTGATTTATTATTTTAAATAATGTTAAATCTGAAAAAATATCAAAATCAAATATTATTTTTGCAAATATATTTGGTAACTCAATTAATTTAACATTTAATATATCATGTAAATGTGATTTTAAAAAACAATTTAGCGTTTTAACTCTACCGTCATTTAATATCGGTATTTTAGCAAAATTGTTAGTATCATTTTTAAGTATAAATATATTTAAAAATAAAAACGTTGAACAAAACAATGTTATATATATAATTTTTTTAATAATAATCATATTTTTTTTCGATAATGGTTAAAAAATATATATATATTTAACATAAATCCTAAAAACATAACAATTGAAGCAAAATAAAAAACAAAACTAAATGAATTTTTTTTAACATTTAATATACTAGAATATACATTTTGATCATTTTTAATAAAAGATGATTGATAAAAAATAAATTGTTTATATTTTAAAGGATTATTCATTTTAATATTAAATTTCCAGTTTTTTAAATCATTAGATGTGATAAGAATGGTTGATGTATATGATTTAGCGGTATCAGTTTTTTGATAAACATCTCGTTCAAATTCTAATAATTTAATTGTAAAAGGCATAATATCTTTAGTTTTAGTTAAAATAATTGAATATTGAATATTTTCATTATTAATAATATAAGTTAATCCTTCAAGAATAAAAAAATTTTCATTATTTATTATACATAATATTCCAGTTTTTACATGCTCATGTTCTACAAAACATGAAATCTCTTTAATATCATAAAAAAGATTTTTATTAAATTGTGTTTTTTTAAGATTGTTTTGTGATATATTCATGTTAATATTTTTAAAAAATTTAATTAATGTAATTTTATTATTATTAATGTCATTAATCGCAATCACCGTTTTATTTAATACATTATTTTTAATAATATTAGTATTTAATATTTTATTATTATAATTAATTGTTATTGAATAATTATTTTCATTAACAAAATTATTAATTATAATGTTTTTATCTAAAATTAAATATCCAGTTTCTGAAAATTTGTATTCTAAATAAGATCCTATTAATAATAATAAAATACTAACGTGTATTAAGATTGTATTAATTTTAATTTTATTTAAAATTAATTTAAATAATAAATTAAAAAATATAATTATAAATAATAATTTTCCACCAGGTAATGGAATAATATTATAAATATAAAAAACATTAGAATTAAAATATATATCTTTAACAGATTGAATTCCTATATATTTTTGAGATATGGTTCCAATAATTAATGTTATTAAAAATAATATTAATGATATAATAAAAATTTCACTACGTGAAATAAAAATTAAACAGTTATAAAACAATTTAGTAATCAAAATTAAAATACTCCAAATAAATATACTATATTTATATATATATATATTATAAACCAGGCGATGTGTCAAACGATATCCTTTAATATCAAATAAGCATAATGCTATCAGATTGCTATAAAAAATAAGCATAACGCTATTGTAATGATTGAATTATAGCTTTATTATAATAGCATTATGCTTGTTTTATGCATTTATAAAAAAGGGGTAAGTTTTGATTATTCTTATTGGTGGAGAAAAAGGCGGAACTGGTAAAACAACTATTGCAACAAACCTATCAGTACTTAGAACGAAAAAAACAAATAGCTTATTATTAATTGATACAGACAGACAACCGTCAGCAAGTTTTTGGTGTTCAATAAGAGAAGATAATTATATTACTCCACGAATAGCAAGCGTTCAAAAATTTGATAAAGGCGTGAGAACTGAAACATTGTTTTTAAAAGAAAAATATCGTGATATTATAATAGATGCAGGTGGAAGAGATTCATTAGAATTACGAGGCGCCTTACTGGTGGCCGATAAGGTTATATTTCCATTAAGACCATCACAATTTGATTTATGGACGCTTGGTAGATTAAATACATTAACAGAAATAGCTACAGAGGTAAATGCTAACTTAAAGGTATATTTATTAATAAATCAAGCTCATACCAATCCTGTTGTTAAAGAAGTAGAGGAAGCTAAAAAATTAATATCAGAATTTCCAGATTTTATTTTATTAAAAACACTAGTTTATGAAAGAATAGCTTTTAGACGTGCTACTATTAGGGGAATGTCTGTATTAGAATACACCCCAGAAGATCAAAAAGCTGCAGATGAAATTAAAATGTTATATAAAGAGATTTTTAATGAATAAATTTAGCAAACCACCTTTAACGCATAAAGAAAAAAAAAAAAGAGCTGAAGCTTTTTTAAATTTTATTAAAAGAAAAAAAAATATTATATAAAATAAAAAATTTAAAAAAGAACAAGTTAAAA
>CAYVZP010000004.1:15292-31116 GCA_964456515.1 uncultured Enterobacteriaceae bacterium | reverse complement strand
TCTTCTTATTCTTCTTATTCTTCTTATTCTTCTTATTCTTCTTATTCTTCTTATTTTTCTTATTAATATTATTAAATTTATTACTATTATTACTAATAATATTATCAATATTAATGTTACTTAAATTAGTAAAGTCAAATAGTTGTTCATTATTCTTTTTATTATCATCATCATCATCATTATCATCATCATCATCATCATTATCATCATTTTCATTATTATTAATGTTATTAATATTATTATTACTAATAATATTATCAAGAGTATTAAGATTATCAAGATTATCAAAACTAATAATATTATTATGAATGTTACTTAAATCAGTAAAGTCAAATAGTTGTTCATTATCATTATTTTTATTTTTATTATTATTATTATTATTATTATTATGAATGTTACTTAATCTAGTAAAGTTAAATTCTTTTTCATTAGTCTTTTTATTATAATTATTATTATCATCATCATCATCATCATCACCATCATCATCATCATCATCATCATCCATTAATTGAGATGCATAATCATATATATCATCATATTCATCAAAATCATTAAATGTATTAATATATTTCATAATGCTTTTATTATTATTAGAAAGTGACATAATGTCGATCATTGAATGATCTTGTACAGTTGTAATATTTTTAATATCTTTATTTTTATCTTTAATATTTTTAATATCTTTATCTTTATCTTTAATATTTTTAATATTTTTACCTGTAACGTTTTTAACATCGTTAACATCTTTAACGCCAACAATATTTTTATAATCATTAATAAAATTATCGTCTGGTAAAAAAGATAGTATATTAATAGGTTTTATTATATTTGTATATGATGTTATGTTTTTAAATTTGATGTTAAGATTATTAGTAATATTAAATTTTATATTATATAGTGTATTGCGTTTTTTTGTATATTTGTTTAATTTTTTTATATTTAAATAAAAAGGGTTAGTAAAGTCATTTAATGTTTGATTAATTTCAATGGTTAAATCATTTTTTTGTATTGCAAGCAATGAACCAGCGGTCATGTTTTTTAAATTATTTAATGTAGATGTATTATAATTTGATTGCTTGTCTTGAATTGTTTTGTGTTTATTATGCAGTAATTTTATTGTTGGATTATATTTATTTATTTTTGTATTTATTTTTATAGTTATAAGATTATTAATAAAATTATATTTTGAAAGATGTGTATAATTGTTTTTTTGATGTGTAAATGTATGGTGTATTGAATTTATAATTAAATTTTTATTATTTAATTGATATTTTATATTTTTAATATTATATTTGTTTTTTAAAGAATGTAATTGTATTATTTTTGCTTTTTTTTTTAATTTAAGTGGATGTATTGAGATTGGTTGTAATATGTCTGTTATACGTATTGATCGGGTGTTTTTTTTTAATATCTTGTGCCAGGTTTTTGATGTTAAATTGGTTAATGTATATTTAGATATATCATATGTGTTTTTTATGAAATTATGTTGATTTAAATAATCTAAATGTGATTTAAAAATCATTGTTTCATTGTTATATGTTGTTATTAATGTATTATCATATGTTTCAGAATTACCATATATAGCAAATGACCAAAAGAACAATAATGTTAATTTTAATATTTTCATGTGTTATATCCTAATAAAGTTTATATATAAATTAATTATAAATTAAATGTTGTTATTAAATAAAAAAAATTAGATTTATTTTCTGTTAATAAAAGAAATTTGTCAATAATAATTAAATTAATTGTATTATTATCTAATATTTTTAATATGTCTAATAGATATTTATAGTTTATTACAATAATTATATCAGTTAAATTGTAATTTATGTTTAAAAAAACGTTAATATTTTCATTTAAATTTGTATTATTAATAATTAATTTATTTTTACCAAATAAAAAATTTAATTTATCAGTAGAACTTTTTAATAATATAGCTTTTTCTATAGCTTCTTTAAATATATTTTTTTTAAGCATAATATTGATTTTATATTTAGTTTTTAAATTAATTAATGGTAAATTATAAATATCATTTATTAATTTAGATGTGAATGTTATTCTGTGTGAAATAATTTTAATTTGATTAATATAAATAAATAAGTATAAATAATCGGTATTCATAAAAACATTTAAAATTTCATTTATTGAAATTTTTGGTATTATAAACGAAATTTTATTATTAATATAATTATTTATTAATATAGATGAATAAAAAAATCTAATATTATCAGATGATAACACATTTATAGAGTTTAAATTAATTTCAAAAAATATTCCATTTAAAAAATTTTTAATATCAGAATTTAGTGCGGCCGTTTTAGCGTATTTAATATTATTTAAAAAAAGTGTGGATTTAATTTTTATTTTTAATATATGATTATTAGTTAAATTAAATGATGGAAAAATTCCATTTTTATAATTTATTTTAAATAATGTATTGTCAGAAAATATTTCAAGATATTTTTTGTTTTTATTAAATATAATTTTTGAAGCGCTTGGTGATTTTTTGCATATATTATATATTAAATTATATTGTAATATAATTTCAAACACATAAGTATTGTTATCAAATATATTATATGTGACTATTTCAAAAACATTGTTAATAGAAATGCAAAATATTTTATTTTTAATTATTTTAATTAAAATATAAGATAAATTAGAGTTATTTGTATCCTTAATTATGCCGCCAGATATTTTTTTTAAAATATCTAATAAAATACTATTCAAAATTATCAGTTTCATGAAATGCTACCTATTATAAATTTAATTAATATGACGCTGACAATAAAAAACATATAAATAGATTGATTAAAAATGTATCATATGTTTAACTGTTATTATAAATAAAATAACAAAAATAAAATAAAATGAAAAGAACATATCAACCAAATATAAGAAAAATGAAAAAAAAACATGGGTTTAGAAATAAAATGAACAATGCTAATGGTCGTAGAATAATTAAAGCGCGAAGAAAAAAAGGTAGATATAAGTTATCTAAATAATGTTAGTTAATTATTTAAAATACGAATTTATATTATTTAATAGTATTGGGTTTGTGTTTTTTAAAACATCTAAAGGTAAAAGAATTAAAATTTTTTTTAAATTATCTAAAAAAATAATTAATAAATCAATTGTTAGGCATTTATATAAAAAAAAATTAAATAAAAATATTTTTATCTTAAAATATGATTATATGTTATTATTTATTTTTTATAATTATATTTATTATAATAATTATAATTTTTTATAAACATTAAAGTAACATGAATATATTTTTGATATTATTAATTAAATTTTATAAATTTTTTTTAAGTCCTTTTTTAATCAAATCCTGTCGGTTTTATCCAACATGTTCGACATATGCTTTAGAAGTAAGTAGGAAATATAATTTTTTCAAGTCGGTTTATTTAATTTCAAGTAGATTAATAAGATGTAATCAGTTTTTTAAAGGTGGTTATGATCCTTCTTAAATAATATAATAACTAATTAAATTATAAGTGAATATAAATTTTTTATGATTAATCAAACGTTAAGATATGTTTTATGGGTTTTTATTTTTTTTATCCTTTTTATTTTACTTAATTCTTGGCAAAATGAAAAAATTTTAAATAAAAATCTTGAAGTAAATAATGTAAAACATAATTTCAATCAAATTGAAACTAATGATAATGAAATCATTTCGCGACATGGTGTTAATAGTAATGTTGTTGTTAATAATACAGATAGTATAATTAATGATAGTAATGATAGTAATGATATAAGTGTTAATGAAATAACTATTGATACATATTTAATAAATGCTAAAATAGATTTGAATGATGGTGATATAACTTATTTATCATTAAAAAAATATAAAGATCAAATAGATACTCCTCAAACTAATTTTGAAGTTTTTAATAAATATAATAATAAGCATTATTTTGCAAAATCAGGTTTTATAACTGATGTAAATAGTACTAATAGTAGAATGAATTATACTTGTAGTAAAACTGAATATAAAATACAGGAAAATCAAACAGAGTTAGTTATTAATTTAAAAAGTCAGGTAAATGATAATGTTTATGTAAATAAAATTTATACATTTAAAAATTATTCATATGATATAAATGTTGATTTTTATATTACTAATTTAAATAAAACTACATTTTATACAAAATTTTATGGTTTAATAAAAAAAGAAAATAAAACTGTTAAAAATGGTTTTTTTGGATCACGAACATATGAGGGCGGGGCGTTATATACTGAAAAAAAAAAATATAAAAAAATATCTTTTGATGATGTTTTAAATAAAACGCATGTATTTACTGAGAATGGTGGCTGGATTTCTATTTTAGAAAGATATTTTTTATCAGCATGGATTCCAGAGATTACGAATAAATATGTTTATACAGTTGAAAATAATGATAATTATTATGTTATTAGATATATAAATAAAGATAATATTATTGTTTTACCAAATGATTGTAAGTGTATTAAAACTGTTTTATTTGCAGGACCTAAAACAAAAGATGATTTAAGTAAATTGTATGCTGGGTTAGATATTGTAATAGATTATGGTATTTTTTGGCCATTATCAGTATCTATGTTTTTATTATTAAATAAATTATTTAGTTTTGTAAATAATTGGGGCATTTCTATAATAATAATAACAGTTATGATTAAATTATTGTTTTTTCATTTATCTTCCATGAGTTATAGATCTATGGGTAATATGAAAAAACTGCAACCACGATTAGATTTATTAAAAGAACGGTATAAAGATGATAAAAAAGAATTTGGTCATGCTGTAATGGATTTATATAAAAAAGAAAAAGTAAATCCGTTAAGTGGATGTTTGCCTTTGTTGATACAAATACCAGTTTTTATATCATTATATTATGTTTTGTTTGAAAGTATTGAATTAAGACATGCGGGTTTTTTTGGATGGATAGATGATTTGTCATCTAAAGATTCATATTATATTTTACCAATTATAATGTGTGGTACGATGTTTATACAACAGAGATTAAATCCACCTATTCAGGATGATATGCAAAGAAAAGTTATGATGTTTTTACCATTTATATTTTTATTAATTTTTTTACAATTTCCTGCAGGATTGGTTTTATATTGGGTGGTTAATAATATTTTATCAATATTGCAACAGTGGATTATAACTAAACAAATTTATGATAAACAAAATTAATGATACAATAGTATCAATAGCAACACCTAAAGGAATGAGTGGAATAGGTGTTGTTCGTATATCTGGCATAAATTCTTTTTATATAGCTGTTAAAATTATAAAAAAAAAAATATTAATTAATAATTTTAAATATGTATCTTTTTTTGATAAAAATAATATTTTAATTGATATTGGTTTAATTTTAGTTTTCAAATCACCGAAATCATTTACTGGTGAAAATGTAATTGAATTTCATGTTCATGGTAATAATCTTATTTTAAATATATTAGTTGAAACTATTATTTTTTTTGGTGCGCGACTGGCTTTGCCTGGAGAGTTTAGTTTTAGAGCATATTTTAATAACAAAATAGATCTATCTCAAGCTGAGGCAATAAATTTATTAATACATTCAAATAAATTATTTAATAATAAATTTATTTTAAGATCATTAAATGGAGAGTTTTCTTTAAAAATTAAAAGTTTGTTAAAAAATATATTGATTATTAGAAGCGAAATAGAAACAGCGCTTAATTTTCCTGATGATATATTTATTAAAGATAGTGCTTTTATTAATAAAATAAAAAACATATATAAGAATTATTGTAATTTATTTAATGAAATTAAAATAATAAAAAAAGTTAATTTAAAATATAATATTATTATTTTAGGTGAAACAAATGCAGGTAAATCGAGTTTATTTAATTTATTGTTAAATAAAAATAGAGCTCTTATAACAGATGTGCCTGGAACAACTAGAGATTTTATTGAAGATACATTAATATTAAATAATATAACATTGAATTTAATTGATACAGCTGGATTTAATTTTAACACAGTATGTATATTAGAGAAAAATAGTATATTAAGTACATTTAATCAAATCAAACGATCAAATGTTGTTATATTTATATTTGATATAACATCTAATAATTTTAATAATGAATATATTTTTTTTAATATTTTAAAAAAGCATAAAACAACTGTTAAATTTTTTGTATTGAAAAATAAAATAGATTTATTTGGGTTGGATAGCAAGATTTTATATTATAATAATTATATTGAAATTTACATTTCAATAAAAAAAAAAATAGGGGTAGATTTCTTTTTATATGAATTAAATAAAATATTTAATAATATTAATAATTTTACTTATATTGTTAATGAAAGGCAATATGATTTATTTAATAAAATCAATATTAATTTTAAAATAATAAATTTATTATTAGAAAATAAATTAGATAGTATAATTTTAGCTAATAATTTTGAATCTATTTATTTTTATTTATCTAATATTATTGGGGTGAATTGTTCACATGATATTGTTAAAACAATTTTTGCTAATTTTTGTATTGGTAAATAAGTAAGGTTATATGTTTTGAAATTAAAATATGGTGTTATAATTGTTGGTGGAGGGCATGCTGGAATGGAGGCTGCTTTAGCATCAGCTAGAATTGGTGTAAATACATTATTAATTACAAGTAGGGTTGATACTATTGGTGAATTATCATGTAATCCATCTATTGGTGGTGTTGGTAAGGGGCATTTGGTAAAAGAAATAGATGCTTTGGGTGGTTTGATGGGTATGGCTGCCGATGCTTCGGGTATTAATTTTAAAACACTTAATTTTAGTAAAGGTGCTGCAGTGCAATCAACTCGCATTCAGGTTGATAGATTATGTTATAAAAATATTGTGTTTAATTTTATTAAAAATTGTAATAATTTAACTATATTACAACAAACTGTTGTCGATGTAATTATTGAAAATAATGTTATAATAGGCGTTATTACACAAAACAGTTTATTTATTTATTGTAATGCATTAATTTTAACTGTTGGAACTTTTTTAAATGGAAAAATTTTTATTGGTAATGATAATTTTTCAGGTGGTAGAATAGGTGAAAAATCGTCTATTTTATTATCTAATAAACTTAAATCATTTTTTCCGGTTATTGGTAGGTTAAAAACAGGAACGCCTCCGCGAATAGATATTCGATCTATTAATTTAAAATATTTAGGTGTACAAAAAAGTGATTATCCTATACCACGTTTTTCTACATGGGGTCATGTAAATAATAAAATTAGATTAAAAAACTGTTATATTACTTATACAAATAATGATGTTCATAATATTATATTAAATTCAATTAAATTCTCATCAATTTATAATGGTAGTATAAATGTTATTGGTCCTAGATATTGTCCATCTATTGAGGATAAAATATTAAAATTTTCATCTAAAATTAATCATCAAATATTTTTAGAACCAGAAAGTTTAAATGGATATGAATTTTATCCAAATGGTATTTCTACAAGTTTGCCTGTTAATGTACAAATTAAATTTTTGAAGATGATTAAAGGTTTTGAAAACATTTTAATAACTAGACCTGGATATGCTGTTGAATACGATTTTTTTGATCCAAGAATTTTAAATAATACTATGGAAACTAAATTTATAAAAGGATTATTTTTAGCTGGACAAATAAATGGTACAACAGGTTATGAGGAGGCAGGCGCTCAAGGTATAATTGCTGGAATTAATGCCGCTCAAATGGTTTTAAATAAAAATGCTTTTATTTTATCGAGAACAAATTCATATATAGGTGTTTTAATTGATGATCTTGTTAATAAGGGAATTGATGAGCCGTATAGAATGTTTACTAGTAGAGTTGAATATAGAATAGGATTACGTGAAGATAATGCTGATATAAGATTAGTTGAAAGGGCAAGAAATATTGGGTTAATTAATGAATATAAATGGCAAAAATTTTTAAATAAAATAGAGGGTATAAAAAAATATAATTTTTTATTAAAAAATACTAGCATTAATATTGAATCTAATGAACATATTTATTTAAAAAATTTTTTTAATTTATTTATTATTAAAAATTTTATTTTATTGATATTATTAAAAAATCAAAAAATTTCTTATAAAATTATCTCTTTTATTTTTAAAATTAATATATATATATTAAAATTTATTGAAATTCAGCTTAAATATTCTGGGTATATTATTAAACAAAATTCTGAAATTAAAAAAATTAATAAATTTAAACAAATTAAAATACCAGATAAAATGAAATATAACAATGTTTCTGGGCTATCATTAGAAATTAAAGAAAAATTAAATTTAATTAAACCAAAAAATTTAAATCAGGTGGCTAAAATTCCAGGTGTATCTTTTTCATGTTTATTAATTTTATTAATTTATATACGTGCTAAGTAATGATCTAGCAAATTATGTAATATTGAAACAATGTGTTTTTTCTTTTATTATAATCAAGATTATGTATAGTTTTGTTAATTTTATATGTTAAATAAATTGTTTATTAAGTTAAATATAATTTTTTTTATTTCTTTATTTCAATTTTGTATATTGTTTTTAAGTTCATTATTTTTATATTTAAATAATTTTTTGTTTTTAACATCATTTATTTGTGGTGGTTTAATTAGTTTTTTATCATCGTGTATGTTTTGTGTTTTTTTTTTAATAAATTTAAATAATAATCCGAATAATATTTTGAAACATTTTTATTTTTTAATGTTTTTTAAATTAATTTTTTTATTTTGTGTTTTATTATTATTTTTTAAAATTGGTGTTTCGAGTCCTGTATATTTTTTTGTTTCGCTTATTATGTGTCAAATTGCATTTTGGTTTGGATGTTTTTTATATTTTTTTATATGGGGATTTAATTTTTTATGAGTGTAAATAATAATGTTTTAACATCAGGCGATTATATTCGACATCATTTGAGTCATATAGAAGCTGGTAGTGGTTTTTGGACATTTAATTTAGATACATTATTTGTTTCAATATTTTTAGGGGTTATAGTTTTTGGTTTTTTTTATTTGGTGGTGAAACGATCTACATCGCCAGTTCCAACAAATACACAAAATTTTATTGAATTACTTTTTGATTTTGTTGATGGTCAGGTTAAAGATACATACCATGGTAAAAGTAAATTGGTTGCGCCGTTAGCTTTTACGATCTTTATTTGGGTTTTTTTAATGAATTTAATGGATTTATTACCTGTGGATTTTTTTTATGTCGTGGGTAATATTTTAGGTATTCATTTTTTTATGGACATGAAAATTGTACCTACAACAGATCCGAATTTAACATTAGGTATGTCAATATCTATTTTTCTTTTAATTATAATTTATAATTTATCTGCTAAAGGCGTGAAGGGTGTCTTAGAGGAAGTTTTTTTTAAGCCATTTGGACCATATTTATTTGTTGTAAATTGTTCTTTAAAAGTTATTGAAGAGTTGGCAAAACCTATATCTCTTGGATTACGATTGTATGGAAATTTATATGCAGGAGAGCTGATTTTTATATTGATATCCTTATTGCCATGGTTTATGCAATGGGTGCTTGGTGGGCCATGGGCTATATTTCATATACTTGTAATTACAATACAAGCGTTTGTTTTTATGGTTTTAAGTATAGTATATTTAAGTTTATCTGAAGAATCACATTAATTATATCTTTAAAAAAGGGGGAGAGATGGAATCTTCAATTCATATTGCTCAAATTGTTGGTAACTTACAAGGAATGACAATGATTGCTGTTGCTATATTAATTGGTTCAGGCGGGCTTGGAACAGCTATTGGTTTTGGTTTATTAGGTGGTAAGTTTTTAGAAGGTGCCGCAAGACAACCAGAAATGATTCCTCAATTACAGGTTAAGTTGTTTATTGTTGCAGGTTTATTAGATGCGATATCAATGATAGGTATTGGTATAGCTTTATTTTTTACTTTTGCAAATCCTTTTATGTCCTCATTAGAAAATTATTTTCCAAAATAGTTTTATAGTGAGTTTATAAGTGGATATTAACGCCACCTTACTAGGACAAATGTTAACTTTTGCTATTTTTGTATTATTTTCTTTAAAATTTGTATGGCCAATGATTCAGGGATCTATGAATGACAGAAAAAAAAAAATAGTAGACGGGTTAGATGCTGCTAAAAAAGGTCATGAACAGTTAAAACAAGCTGAAAAAAAATCATCTGTTTTTTTAATAGATGCAAAAGCCAAGTCGAGTGTTATTATAGCTAATGCTAATAAACAAGCTGATAAAATATTAGATAATGCAAGAGTTGGTGCTTTAGATGAACGTGATGAAATAATTAATTCTGGTCATAAACAAATTGAACAAGAAATTAATAAAGTAAAGTTAGAATTACAACAGAAAATGGCTGAATTGATAGTAAGTGGTGCTGAAAAGGTTTTAGTTAAGAGTATTAATTCAAATGATCATGTTAATATATTGAATAAATTTATAAAAAAATTGTAAACTTTAATTAGGAAAACCTATGTCTGAAAGTAAAACGATAGCACGTCCTTATGCAAGGGCTGTTTTTAATATTGCAAAAAATAAAAATATGTTTAATGAATGGGATAATGCTTTATCCCATTTGTCTAGTATTACACAAGATAGAAATGCTATTGATTTTATTAAAAATAAAACTATAGACCATGAAAATAAGGCGAATGTTATAATTGATTTATTAAATAAAAAAAATGTATTTAATGATGATATTAAAGAGTTATGTAACAATTTTATTAAAGTTGTTTCGTATTATGGAAGATTATTATATATTAAAGAAATTAGAGAATTGTATATAAAACATGTTGATTTTGAATTAAATCATATTAAAGCAATTATTGAGATTGCTTACCCTGTAAATAATGAACAAAAAGAACAATTTATTAATTATTTATCTAAAAAATTTAATAAAAAAGTTTTTGCGATATTTATAGTTAATGAAGTTTTGTTGGGTGGTTTTTTAGTTAAAATTGATGATACAGTATTAGACGCATCTGTGATTGGCAACCTTATATCCTTGCGTAATAAAATTATGATATAAATTTGTATTTTTAAATAAATAGGTGTAATAAAAATATGTCTAAAATTTCTTTAAAAGCATCAGAAATAAGTGACTTAATAAGTGAACGAATAGAACAATTTGATGGTGGTGTTATTGCTAAAAATGAGGGTAGAATTGTTAGTTTGGCTGATGGTATTATTCGTATACATGGTTTAAGTGATGCACAGTATGGTGAAAGACTGGCTTTTGAAAGCGGTGAATTTGGTATGGCTTTAAATTTAGAACAAGATTCTGTAGGTGCTGTTATTCTTGGTAGTTCCGATAATTTGGCTGAGGGTCAAATTGTTAGATGTACTGGGGAAGTTCTTAGTGTACCAGTTGGTCCTGAATTATTAGGTAGAGTTCTTAATTCGTTGGGTGAGCCTATTGATGGATTAGGTCCTGTAAAAACACAATTGACAGCACCTGTTGAAAAAGTAGCTCCAGGAGTTATTTGGAGACAATCTGTTAGTCAGTCGTTGGCAACAGGAATAAAAGCTATAGATTCTATGATTCCTATAGGTAGAGGACAAAGAGAATTAATAGTAGGTGATCGTCAAACTGGAAAAACTGCTATAGCTATTGATACAATAATAAATCAAAGAGATGGCGTTAAATGTATTTATGTAGCTGTAGGACAAAAAGCTTCATCTATTGCTAATGTTGTTAGAAAGTTAGAAGAACATAATGCTATGAAACATACTATTGTTATAGCCGCCTCTGCGAGTGAATCAGCTGCATTGCAATATATTTCAGTTTATAGTGCTTGTTCAATGGGTGAGTATTTTAGAGATAATGGTGAAGATGCGCTTATAATATATGATGATTTAACAAAACAGGCATGGGCTTATAGACAGGTTTCTTTATTATTGCGTCGACCTCCAGGAAGGGAAGCGTATCCTGGTGATGTTTTTTATTTACATTCTAGATTACTTGAAAGATCATCAAGAGTTAATGTTGAGTATGTTGAAAAATTTACTAAAGGTAGAGTTGTTGGTAAAACTGGATCATTGACAGCTATACCAATAATTGAAACACAAGCTGGTGATGTTTCAGCATTTGTGCCTACAAATGTTATTTCTATTACTGATGGTCAAATATTTTTAGAAACAGATTTATTTAATTCAGGAATTAGACCTGCTATTAATGCTGGATTATCTGTATCTAGAGTAGGTGGTGCGGCACAAACTAAAATTATTAAAAAATTATGTGGTGGAATACGATTGTCTTTAGCTCAATATAGAGAATTGGCAGCTTTTTCTCAGTTTGCGTCTGATTTAGATGCAATTACTAGAAAACAATTGGAACAAGGACGTAGAGTAACGGAAATGATGAAGCAGAAACAGTATCAACCATTAACTGTATCTGAAATATCTATTTCATTATTTGCTGTAGAAAAAGGTTATTGTGATGATGTTGTTATAGCTGATTTAATGTCATTTGAACATGGATTACACGCTTTTGTAAAAGATAATTATTCTGATTTTGTAAAAGATATAAATAAGAATGGTAATTATGATAAAAAAATTGATGACACGTATCATGAGATTTTAAAAAAATATAAAGAATTAAAATAATAAGGTTTTCTTAATGAGTAGCACTAAAGAGATAAGAAATAAAATTAAAAGTATTCAAAATACTAGAAAAATAACTAAAGCTATGGAAATGGTTGCTGCTAGTAAAATAAGAAAAGTGCAAGAAGCTATGAATAGATCTAAACCATATTATGATAAAATAAAGGATGTTATTGAAAATGTTGGTACTGGTGTTTTAGAATATAAACATTCATATGTTTTATCTAGAGTAGAAAAAAATGCAGGCGTTATAATTGTTTCTACAGATAAAGGTTTGTGTGGTGGTTTAAATGTTAATTTATTTAAACATTTTATGAAACATCTTTTAACAATACGTAAAGATAATATTAATGTTAAAACTGTTGTAATAGGCAGAAAGGGTATAATTTTTGCTAATAGAATTGGTTTAAATGTTGTTGGTAGTATATCTGAATTAGGTGATAAGCCAAAATTGTCAGATTTATTAGGTATAATTAAAATTGTTACAGATTTGTATCAAGCAAAACAGATCGATTCTGTTTATATATTATATAATAAATTTGTAAATACTATGACACAAACACCTTCGTATGATAAAATTATTCCTATTCAATGTAATGTGTCAAACAATACTTCTAAAAAAAAATTGTGGGATTATTTGTATGAACCGGAGCCAGAAAAATTAATGGATTTGTTAATGAAACGTTATATTGAATCGTTAATTTATCAGTCTATTGTTGAGAATATTGCGTGTGAACAGGCAGCTCGCATGGTGGCTATGAAAAGCGCTACTGATAATGCTGGCGACCTTATTGATACTTTTAAATTAATTTATAATAAAGCAAGGCAAGCATCTATAACTCAAGAGTTATCTGAAATAGTTGCTGGAGCTGATGCTGTTTAATTTTATGAGGTTTTTTGTTACATGAATAATAATGGTAAAATAGTTCAAGTTATTGGAGCGGTTATTGATGTGGCATTTCCTAGAGAGATTATTCCTAATATTTATGATGCGCTTCTTGTTAAAGATTTAAATCTTATTCTTGAAGTTCAACAACAATTAGGTGATGGGGTTGTTCGTACTATAGCTATGGGATCATCAGAAGGATTGAAAAGAGGATTGTTTGTTGATAATACTAAAAATCCAATTAAAATTCCTGTTGGTTTGGGTACTTTAGGCAGAATCATGGATGTTTTAGGCAAGCCTATAGATGAATGTGGTCCTATTTCATGTGATGAGTTAATGCCTATACATAGAAAAGCACCTAAATTTGCAGATTTGTCTGATGAAAATGAATTATTAGAAACCGGGATTAAAGTTATAGATTTAATTTGTCCGTTTGCTAAGGGTGGTAAGGTTGGTTTATTTGGTGGTGCTGGTGTAGGTAAAACTGTTAACATGATGGAATTAATTAGAAATATAGCTATTGAACATAGTGGTTATTCAGTTTTTGCAGGTGTTGGTGAAAGAACTAGAGAAGGTAATGATTTTTATCATGAAATGAAAGAATCTAATGTTTTAGATAAAGTTGCGTTAGTTTATGGTCAGATGAATGAGCCTCCTGGAAATAGATTAAGAGTAGCTTTAACTGGATTAACTATTGCTGAAAAATTTAGAGATGATGGGCGTGATGTTTTATTATTTATTGATAATATATATAGATATACATTAGCTGGAACAGAAGTATCAGCATTATTAGGTAGAATGCCATCTGCTGTTGGATATCAACCAACATTAGCTCTTGAAATGGGTGAATTGCAAGAACGTATAACTTCAACTAAAGTTGGGTCAATTACATCCATTCAAGCTATTTATGTTCCAGCAGATGATTTAACAGACCCGTCTCCAGCAACAACGTTTGCTCATTTGGATGCCACTGTTGTTTTATCACGACAAATTGCAGAATTAGGAATTTATCCTGCTGTCGATCCATTGGATTCAACATCCAGACAACTTGATCCACAAGTTGTTGGAGAGGAACATTATAATGTTGCTCGTGATGTTCAAAACACATTACAAAGATATAAAGAATTAAAAGATATTATTGCTATATTGGGAATGGATGAGTTGTCAGATGATGATAAGTTAGCTGTTGAAAGAGCTAGAAAGATACAAAAGTTTTTATCACAACCGTTTTTTGTTGCTGAAGTTTTTACTGGATCCGTTGGCAAGTATGTTAAATTAAAAGATACTATACAAGGTTTTAAAGGAATTATTGATGGTAAATATGATAATATTCCTGAACAGGCTTTTTATATGGTTGGCGGAATTGATGAAGCAATTGAACAATCTAAAAAATTATAAAGGTGATTTTAAATGAATAAATGTTTTAAGTTGCATATAGTTACAACTGAAACTGAAATATATTCAGGATTATCTAGAAAATTAATAGTTCCAGGAATACTTGGTGAATTAGAAATTTTGTATAATCATACACCGCTTTTAACTTCATTGGCGATAGGTCCAATTTGGTTTGAAGATGAGAATGGTAATTTAAAATCATTTATAATGTTAGGTGGTATTTTAGAAGTTCAGCCAAAAATTTCGACTATATTAGGTGATTCTGTAATTAGAGCAGATAATCTTGATGAAGCTGCTGCAATTGAGGCAAAAAATAATAGTGAAAGAGATTTTTTAAAAAAAGGATCTAATATCGATTATGCAAAAATTCAAACTGAATTAGCTGTTGCTATAGCCCAATTAAGATTAATACGTAAATTAAAAGATAAAAAATAATTAAATTTAAATTATTATGTTGATATGGATATCAACATATTTGATGTTTATAAAATAAAACGTGTTACAGGGTGTTAGAAAAATTTATTAATTGAGGATAATATATAAATCACATGTATAGTTTTTAATAATAATAATAATGTTGTGTTATGATATGAAATTACTTTTTAATTATAGTGTATCTCTATTATTATTTTAGTAAATAATTAAATTTTATTTATCATTAGATGCATATTATAAGTATAGTTTAAATGAAAGTAATAAATATAATAATCGTATTAGCAGAAGTGTTTTATGAGTATATGTATAAAAATGATTTTATAAATATTAGTTTAAATTGGTATATAAAAACTGATTTTATTTTTTAATTAAATTATTTCATATGAAAAATATAATTATAAATTAATTAATAATTGTAAAATTTTTGGCCTGGTTTAGGCTTAAATTTTCATTTTAATAATTTTTATAGTATACTTTTATTTATTATTTTTATAAT
>CAYVZP010000004.1:0-15192 GCA_964456515.1 uncultured Enterobacteriaceae bacterium | reverse complement strand
TAAATTTTCATTTTAATAATTTTTATAGTATACTTTTATTTATTATTTTTATAATTAAAGGTAGTTTCATGATTTATTTTAAATATTTTTTTAAGAATATTTTTGTTATATATATTAGTTTTTTATTTTCTGTAGCATGTTATTCTAATGCAAATGTAACTGATATAACTGTTAAAATAAAAAAATGTGCAGCATGTCACACTAATACTGGAAACAGTATAATGGTAGCTTGGCCTAAAATAGCAGAACAACATTCTGATTATTTATTTAAACAATTATTAGAGTATAAAAAAGGTAAAGATGGAAATAGATTTGATCCAACAATGTTAGGTATGTTACAGGGAATAACTGAAATTGATATGAAAGATATGTCTATTTATTTTTCAAAACAAGTTTTAGAAAGAACTAAAATTAAAAATAAAAAAAATGATTTAATTTTAGGTAAAATTTTATATTTATATGGTGATGTTGAAAAAAATATAGTTGCATGTGTAGGGTGTCATGGAATTGATGGCATGGGTAATAGTTTAGCTAATTTTCCAGTTTTAAAATGGCAGCATAAAGATTATTTAATAACACAATTAAAAAAATTTAAAATGTATGATAGATCAAATGATGTAAATTCAATCATGAGAGATATTACATCTAACATGACTGAAAATCAAATGATTGCATTAGCGTCATATATTTCTGAGATTTAATTAACAGATTATATTATTTAAAGATATATTAATATTATAGGATTTTCATTATATGAAACATTATTTAAATGATTGGTGTCCAGAAAATAGTAGTTATTGGGATGAAAAAGGTAAACATATTGCTAATAAAAATTTGATAACATCTATTCCGTGTTTATTTCTTGCATTTTCTGTTTGGTTTATTTGGTCTGCTACTGTAATCAATTTAAATAATATAGGATTTGATTTTAGTACTGAACAATTGTTTACTTTGGCAGCAGTTCCTGGGTTAACAGGCGCTACATTAAGAATTTTTTATTCGTTTTGCGTGCCTATTTTTGGTGGAAAAAATTGGACAGTAATATCAACAATTAGTTTATTAATTCCATGTATTGGTATTGGTATAGCTGTTCAAGATATTACAACTGATTATTCCACTATGTTGATATTAGCTGCGTTATGTGGTTTGGGTGGTGGTAATTTTTCATCATCTATGTCTAATATAAGTTTTTTTTTCCCAAAAAAACAACAAGGAACATCATTAGGATTAAATGCTGGTTTGGGTAATTTAGGTGTTAGTGGACTTCAGTTTATTGCTCCTGTAGTCATTGGTTTTAGTTTCTTTGAAATTATAACAGGTGATCCACAAAAATTGATATTACCTGATGGTAGTTTTAAGTATGTTTGGTTACAAAACATTGCGTATGTTTGGATTCTGCCAATTATAATTGCTAGTATTAGTGCATTTTTTTTTATGGATAATTTACCAACAATTAAGAGCTCTTTGAAGGAACAGTTTGTTATTTTTAAAAGAAAACATATGTATTTAATGACATGGTTATATGTTATGTCATTTGGGTCATTTATTGGTTATTCTGCTGCATTTCCCTTATTAATTAAAACGCAATTTCCTGGAATAAATCCATTAAGTTATGCTTTTTTAGGTCCTATGTGTGGTGCTTTAATTAGACCGATAGGCGGTTGGATTTCTGATAAAGTTAAAAGTGGCGCTTTAGTAACATTTGTTGATTTATTTATTATGATATTTTGTGTTTGTGGGGTAATGTTTTTTATATCTGATGCACATAAAAATTTTACAGGTTTTTTTATATTTTTTATTTTGTTATTTGTTACTACAGGTATAGCAAATGGGTCTGTTTTTCAAATGATACCTATGATATTTATTCCTAAAGAATCAGCAGCAGTGCTTGGTTTTAGTGCAGCTATAGCTGCGTATGGCGCTTTTTTAATTCCCAAGTCCTTTGGTTTGTCAATACAGAAAACCGGTGGTCCAGAATATGCATTATATTTTTTTATTTTATATTATTTTTCTTGTATGTTTGTTACTTGGTGGTATTATTTAAGAAAAAATGCTGAAATTAAATGTTAATATTTTTTATTTTGTAATTTTTAAGGAGAAAAAATATGAAAAATGTTTTTTCACGTCTTGCTTTTTTAAAAAAAGTTAAAAATACATTTTCTAATAATCATGGGATTGTAACAACTGAAGATAGAACTTGGGAGGATATTTATAGACGTAGATGGCAACATGATAAAATAGTAAGATCGACTCATGGTGTAAATTGCACTGGATCATGTAGTTGGAAAATTTATGTTAAAAACGGAATAGTTACATGGGAAACACAGCAAACCGATTATCCTAGAACTAGAAAAGGAATGCCTAATCATGAGCCGCGAGGTTGTCAGCGTGGTGCTAGTTTTTCTTGGTATATTTATAGTTCTGCTAGATTAAAATATCCTCTTATTAGAAGCAGTCTTATTAATATTTGGAGACAATTAAAAGATACATATGTTAATCCTGTTGAACGTTGGGAAAATATACAAAGTAATAGTGAAAGTCGATTAAATTATGTACAGGATCGTGGTAAGGGTGGTTTTGTAAGATCGTCATGGAATGAAGTAAATGAAATTATTGCATCTGCTAACATTTATACTATTAAAAAATATGGCCCAGATAGAGTGTGTGGTTTTTCTCCAATACCCGCGATGTCTATGATTTCATATGCAGCTGGTAGCAGATATTTATCTTTAATAGGTGGCGTTTGTTTAAGTTTTTATGATTGGTATTGCGATTTACCGCCAAGCTCGCCTCAAGTTTGGGGAGAACAAACTGATGTTCCTGAAAGTGCTGATTGGTATAATTCTAATTTTTTAATAGTGTGGGGTGGAAATGTTCCACAAACTAGAACACCTGACGCTCATTTTTATACTGAGGTTCAATATAAAGGAACTAAAACTATAGTGGTGTCACCAGATTATAGTGAGGCGGCAAAGTTGGCTGATGCATGGTTGCCAGTTAAACAGGGAACTGATTCTGCTTTATTAATGGCTATGGGACATGTTATTTTAAAAGAATATTATTTAACACCTAATAAAAAAAGTAAATATTTTGAAGATTATTCTAAAACATATACTGACATGCCATGTTTAGTTATTATTGAAAAAAATGATACAGGATTTGTTCCTGGTAGGTTTTTAAGATTATCTGATGTTTATGATAAACATATTGAAAAACATGCTGATTGGAAAATTTTAGGTTATGATAGTAATAAAAATGATTTATGTGTATTAAAGGGATCGATTGGGTATAGATGGGATGGAAGTAAATTATGGAATTTAAAACATGATATTAATAAATTGAATTTAAAATTATCATTAATTGATAATAAAACTGATATTATATCAATAAATTTTCCTTACTTTTCTGGACCTGATTATATTCATGATCATTTTAAAAATACATGTCATTCAGATATTTTATCGCGAAATGTTCCTGTAAATAAAATTAAAATTAAAAATAAAGATGTTTTTATAGCTACAGTCTTTGATTTAATGGTTGCAAATTATGGTATAGATAGAGGTTTAAAGGATATTAACGTTGCATCATCATATAATGATAATATTCCATATACTCCATTTTGGCAGGAAAAAATAACAAATATTAAAAAAAATGATGTAATAATATTAGCCAAACAATTTGCTGAAACTGCTCATAAAACGTCTGGCAAAAGTATGATTATAACTGGAGCTGGATTAAATCATTGGTATCATATGGATATGAATTATAGGGGTATGATTAATGTTTTAATGATGTGTGGATGTGTAGGTAAAAGTGGTGGTGGCTGGGCTCATTATGTTGGACAGGAAAAATTAAGACCACAGGCTGGGTGGTTGCCATTAGCTTTTGCTTTTGATTGGAATCGTCCAAATAGATTTATGAATGCTACATCATTTTTTTATCTTCATACTTCTCAGTGGAGATATGAAAAATTAAATGTTAAAGAAATTTTATCACCAGTGTCTTCTAATATAAAAAAATATGAAAATTATAGTTTGTTAGATTTTAATGTTATTGCTGAAAGAATGGGTTGGTTGCCATCAGCACCTCAATTAAATACAAACCCATTATATATAGCACAACATGCTGAAAAAAATGGTAAAAATGTTACTAGTTATGTTATTGATTTATTAAAAACTGGCAATGTAAAATTTGCAAGTGAAGATCCAGATCATCAATCAAATTTACCTAGAAATTTATTTGTTTGGCGTTCAAATTTATTAGGAGCTAGTGGTAAAGGACATGAATATTTTTTAAAACATTTATTAGGAATAGAAAGCGGTGTTAATAATACTGAAATTATTGATACAAATGATACTAAACCTAAGAATGTAGTATGGCGTGATGATAATTCATATGGTAAGTTAGATTTGTTAGTAAATATAGATTTTCGTATTTCAACAACAGGGTTGTATTCTGATATAGTATTGCCAACTGCATCGTGGTATGAAAAAGAAGATTTAAATACATCTGATATGCATCCATTTATACATCCATTATCTGCTGCAATAGATCCTGTCTGGGAAACAAGAACTGATTGGGAAATATATAAAGGATTTGCTATAGCTTTTTCTAATATTGTAAGAAAATTTAAATGTTTTTCATGTATTGAAAAAGATGTTGTATTATCACCATTAATGCATGATACACCATTAGAATTGGGGCAAGCGTTAGATGTAAAGGATTGGAAATTAAATGAAATAGAAATGATTCCTGGAAAAACTATGCCATGTATAACTGTTATTGAAAGAAATTATTATTCAATAGATTTGCAGTATATGTCTTTAGGTCCATTGATGAAAAAATTGGGTAATTCGTGTAAGGGGCTTACATGGAATACTGATAAAGAGGTTGATTTGTTAGGTGAAATAAATGGGTTGGTTGATAATAATGATATTTCAAATGGTTTGCCAAAAATAGATACAGCTATAAATGCATCTGAAGTAGTTTTGTTGTTAGCGCCAGAAACTAATGGAGATGTTGCTGTTAAAGCATGGAAAGCATTAGAAAATATAACAGGATTAAATCATGTTCATTTAGCTTTAAATAGAGAATCTGAAAAAATTAGGTTTAGAGATATTGTAGCACAACCGAAAAAAATTATTACTTCACCGATTTGGAGTGGCATTGAATCAGAAGATGTTTCATATAATTCTGGTTATACTAATATAAATGAATTTATTCCTTGGAGAACTATTACAGGTAGGCAACAATATTATCAAGATCATTTATGGATGAGAGATTTTGGTGAAACCTTATGTGTTTATAGACCACCAATTGATACTAAAACAACACAAACTGTTGTTAAAAATTTTAAAAATAAATCAAATCAGAAAATTGTGGTTTTAAATTTTGTTACACCGCATCAAAAATGGGGTATTCATAGTACATATTCTGACAATTTATTATTATTAACATTAAATAGAGGCGGTCCTATTATTTGGATTAGTGAATCAGATGCAAAAAAAATAGATGTTGTTGATAATGATTGGATTGAAGGTTTTAATGTAAATGGTGTAGTTGTGGCTAGAGCTGTTGTAAGTCAAAGAATTCCTGATGGATTAAGCTTAATGTATCATGCTCAAGAAAAAACACATAATGTTCCTTTATCTGAAGTTTCAGGGTTAAGAGGTGGTATTCATAATTCTGTGACACGTATATCTGTGAAACCAACTCATATGATTGGCGGGTATGCACAACAAGCTTATGGTTTTAATTATTATGGTACTGTTGGATCTAATAGAGATGAGTTTATTGTTGTAAAGAAATTATTAAAAGTAAAATGGGGTTATGAGGATGAATCTAGTAAGGAGAATGTATAATGAAAATTAGAGCGCAAATTGGCATGGTTTTAAATTTAGATAAATGTATAGGCTGTCATACATGTTCTGTTACATGTAAAAATGTTTGGACATCACGAAAGGGTGTTGAATATATGTGGTTTAATAATGTTGAAACAAAACCAGGTATAGGTTATCCAGATAATTGGGAATCACAAAAAAAATGGCATGGTGGTTGGAAGATTAATGATAATGGTAATTTAGAACCTAATCTTGGCAGTAAATTAAATATTGTTATTAAAATATTTGCTAATCCTGATTTACCATTGATAGATGATTATTATGAACCATTTACTTTTAATTATAGTTATTTATCAAATGCACCTAAAAGTAAACATACGCCTACAGCTAGACCCGTTTCTATTATTACAGGAAAATTTTTAAGCAAAATTGTTTCCGGTCCAAACTGGGAAGAAATTTTAAGTGGAGAGTTTTCTAAAAGAAGTAAAGATGTTAATTTTGATAATATGAATAAAGCTATTTATGGTGAATTTAAAAACACTTTCATGTTTTATTTGCCAAGATTATGTGAACATTGTTTAAATCCTGCATGTATTGCTGTATGTCCTTCTGGCGCTATATATAAAAGATTAGAAGATGGAATTGTTTTAGTTGATCAAAACAGGTGTCGTGGATGGAGAATGTGTATTAGTGCATGTCCATATAAAAAAGTTTATTATAATTGGCATTCAGGTAAATCTGAAAAATGTATTTTTTGTTATCCAAGAATAGAATCTGGGCAAACGACAGTATGTTCAGAAACATGTGTTGGTAGAATACGTTCTGTTGGTGTTATTTTATATGATGCTGATAAAATAAGTGAAATTGCTTCAAGTGAAAATGTTCAAGATTTATATGAAAAACAATTAAGTTTATTTTTAAATCCGCATGATAGTAATATAATAAACGAAGCATTAAAACAAGGTATATCTATTAATTGGGTAAAAGCAGCTCAGGGTTCACCAATATATAAAATGGCGGTAGACTGGAAGGTTGCATTACCATTACATCCTGAATATAGAACATTGCCTATGGTATGGTATATTCCTCCATTAAGTCCTATACAAAATGGTGTTGATTCAGGTAAAATTGGATCCAATGGTATATTGCCTGATGTTGAGGATTTGAGAATACCAATTAAGTATTTAGCAAATTTATTAACAGGTGGAAATGAAACTGCTGTTATTAATTCATTGAAGAAAATGTTAGCCATGCGTTGTTATATGAGATCAAAATTTGTTGATGGTATTTTAAATGAAGAAATTTTAACAAAAGTTGGTTTAAACAAACGGTTGGTTGAGGAAATGTATCGTTATATGGCAATAGCTAATTATGAAGATAGATTTGTTATACCTACTGCAAATATAAATAATATGAGTGATGTTTTTTCTTACAGAAGTGGCGCCGGTTTTGGGTCTGATATTTGCAAATCTGAAGATATAAATATATCTAAAGATGGTAATAATAATTTATTTAGTGGTGTTTAATTTTGATTAAATCTAAAACATATAAAATTTTTTCTATTTTATTATCTTATCCTACAGAAGAATTAAAAAAGAGTGTTGATGATATGACTGATATTTTAAAATATGATGGATTGTTATCGCATCAAGATATTAAATTTATTAATAATTTAATATCTTTTATAAAAAATAATGATTTATTATATTTACAAGAATATTATGTTTCAATATTTGATAGAAAAAAAGATTTTTCTTTATATATTTTTGAACATATACATGGAGATTCAAGAGAAAGGGGAATGGCTATGGTTGATTTAAAAGATTTTTATAAAAAATCTGATTTATCTGTTTTAACAAATGAGTTACCTGATTATTTACCATTATTTTTAGAATATATGTCATTAATATCTGAAAATGAAGCTAAATCTTTAATTGGAGAAATTATTAATATAATTGCTATTTTATCTAGAAAATTAAATATAATAAATAGTGATTATAGTTATCTTTTTGCAATTATTGAAAAATTATCAGATGTTAAATGTGACAACAATTTAGTTGATAAAATAATTTTAAAATTTGATTCGTCAAGTCAATCTGATATTAATGTTGATGATGATTGGAAAGAACCAAAAGTTTTTTGATATTTTGTTTAAGGGTTAATTATTATGAGTGTTTTTATATATAAATTTTTATTTTCTTATTATCCATATATAGTTATATGTGTATTTTTAATGGGATCAATATATCGTTATGAAACAAATCAATATAGTTGGAAAAGTGGATCAAGTCAAATTTTGGAAAATAAATTATTATTTTGGGGAAGTAATTTATTTCATATTGGTATAATATTTTTATTATTTGGTCATTTTTTTGGATTAATGACACCTAAATTTTTATATATTAAATTAATAGCACCTGAAAATAAGCAAGTGGTTGCAATGATTACTGGCGGCATTGCTGGTTTTTTTTGTTTTATAGGTATGAGTATTTTAATATACAGACGTTTATTTAATATAAGAGTTTTAAAAACAAGTCATTTTTCTGATTTATTTATATTAATTATGTTATATTTGCAATTATTGTTAGGACTTTTTTCAATTTATATATCATATCAACATGGAGAAGATGCATCATCTATGATATCTTTAGCTAATTGGGTGCAGGGTATTTTTATATTTTCTGATGATATTTATTTGCATGTTATTAATGAACATTGGATTTTTCAATTGCATTTATTTTTGGGTATGAGTATATTTTTAATTTTTCCTTTTACTAGATTAGTTCATATATTTAGTTTTCCGTATTTATATTTTTTAAGAAACGGTTATCAAATAATAAGAAGTTTAAAATAATAAATATTTTAAGGGTATTTTAAATGAGTAAAACAGATAACAGAGCTTTTAATGCGAATGATTATGTAACAAAATTAGATATGCCTAGAGCTTTATATAGTAGTACTATAGCATTTGCTTTTTGTTTTGCTGTATGGACCATTTTTTCTATTATTGGTGTAAAAATTAAATATGAATTTAATTTAACTGATACACAATTTGGTTTTTTAATTTCTACGCCTATTTTAACTGGGTCATTAAGTAGGCTTTTTTTAGGTATTTTATCTGAACAATATGGCGGAAGGATAGTGTTAACTATTTTAATGCTTATATCATCTATATGTTTATGGTTTTTAATTTATTGTAATGTGTATTATCAATTTATTTTAATTGCATTAGGAATAGGGTTAGCTGGTGGTAGTTTTGCTGTTGGTATTACATATGTGTCTAAATGGTATCCTAAAAAAGATCATGGATTTTCATTAGGTATTTTTGGCATGGGAAATTTAGGCGCTGCCATTACTAATTTCTGTGCACCATTTTTATTATATTTAGGTTGGTTTGGTGTAGTTAAAATTTATTCTGTTATTTTATTTGTTGCTGCTTTATTATTTTTTTTTGTTACAAAAACTGATCCTATTATTGTACATAGACGTAAATTTAAATTAAAAATGCCAGATAGTGTTAGTCAATTAAAACCATTAAAACATATACAAGTTTGGCGATTATCATTTTATTATTTTTTTGTGTTTGGAGCTTTTGTTGCTTTGGCTTTATGGTTGCCTAGGTATTATATTGGTGTGTATGGATTGGATATTAAAACTGCTGGAATTTTAACAACATTATTTTCACTTCCAGGAAGTGTTTTTCGTGCCCTTGGAGGATGGTTGTCAGATAAAATTGGGGCGAGAATAGTATTATATTATACATTTATTTTTTCATCAATTATTTTATTTTTTTTATCTTATCCATCAACTAATTATATTATTCATGGTGTTGGTGGTGATATAAGTTTTAGCCTTAGAATGAATTTGTTTTTTTTTGTTATGTTAACTATATTTTTAGGTTTCTTTATGTCGTTAGGCAAGGCAGCTGTTTACAAGCATGTGTCTACATATTTTTCAAATGAGTTTGGATCTGTTAGTGGTATGATTGGTATGATTGGTGGATTGGGTGGTTTTTGTTGTCCAATAATTTTTGGATTGTTAAATGATAGTATTAGAATATGGACTAGTTGTTTTATGTTTTTATTTTTAATATCTATGGGTTGTTTAATTTGGATGCATTGCGCTATTTTACGTATAAAAAAATAAAATGTATAGTTTAAAGGATAATCATAATAGATTTTTTTCATATTTACGTTTATCTATAACTGAGTTATGTAATTTTCAATGTAAATATTGTTTACCTAATAATTTAAAGTATCCAAATAAAAATTATTTAACATTAAATGAAATAAATAATTTAATTATAGCTTTTACAGAATTGGGTGTTAATAAAATTAGAATTACTGGTGGCGAACCTACCTTGAGACATGATTTTGTAAACATAGGTAAATTATTATCATCATTTAATAATATTAAATCGGTAGTTTTTACCAGCAATGGTTATAAATTATCAGAAATTATTACAGATGTTGTTAATGCTGGATATACTGGCGTGAATATTAGTTTGGATAGTTTAAATAAAAAAAAATTTAATTTTATAACAAATAGAAAATATTTTAATAAAGTTTTTGAGGGAATTCTTTATGCTTTAAAATCTAAATTAACAGTGAAAATTAATATAGTTTTATCTGATTTATTTTCATTAGATGATTTTGAAGATTTTTATTCTTTTATAAAATATAAAAACATTACTATACGTTTTATAAATCAAATGGAAACCAATACAATTAAAAAAAAATTTAATTTTTATTTAAATTTAAAATTTTTATTAAATTTTTTAAAAAATAATAACTGGATATTAAAAAAAAGTATTTATAAAGGGTCTTCTGGCCCTGCTTTGGTTTTTAATAATACACAATTTTTAGGTGAAATTGGAATTATTAATCCATATTCTAATTCATTTTGTTTAAGTTGTAATCGTTTAAGAATTTCACCGTATGGTGAATTATTTTTATGTTTATTTGGTGGAAAATCATATTCTGTAAGACATTTATTGGATTCATGTAATAAAAAAGACATGTTAAAACAATTTTTAATAGATAAAATTAAATTCAAATCATATTCACATTTTTTAGATGATAATAATTTTGGTAAAATCACGTCTTTTTCATCTATAGGTGGGTAGGTTTTGTATAATATTAAGAAATTATTTATTTCTAATAATAATTCTTATAATATGATAAATATTTCAAAAAAAAGTGTATCATATAGAAGGGCGTGTGTGTTTGGGTCTATTTATGTAGGGAAAGATGTTTTTAATTTAATAAAAATGAATAAGATAGAAAAAGGTAATCCATTAATTTTAGCTGAAATTGCTGGTATTAATGCAGCTAAAAATACTAGTAATTTACTTTTATTATGCCATCAAATTAATTTAGAAAATATATTTTTAAATATAATTATGGATAAACAAAATTATTTAATAAAAGTTTATTGTATTGTTTGTGCTAATGCTAAAACCGGGGTTGAAATGGAGGCTATGTGTGGTGTATCAATTGCTTTATTAACAATATATGATTTAACTAAAAAATTTAATCCATTTATTTATATTAATAAGATTAAATTATTATTTAAAGATGGTGGTGAAAATGGGTTAATATTAGGATCTATTAATAATCTTCCTAGTTATTTAAAAAAATATTTTTTTGATAGTAATTTATTATTTGATAATATTAGTGTTTTTATAATTACTGTTAGTGATAGAAGTGTGAGAGGATATTATGAAGATATTTCAGGACAAATTTTAACAGATTTTTTTAATATTAGAAACGCAAAAGTAATAAGTAAAATAATCATTCCTGATGATATTAATTTGTTTAATAATATTATAAAAAAAATTATTAAGATATATTTACCTAATATAATTTTAATTTCTGGTGGAACTGGTTTGGGTAAAAAAGATATAACAAATATAGTTTTATCTAAATTATGTTATAAAAAAATACCTGGCATTTCTGAATTGCTTAGATTTTCAGGATCGTTTCATTCTATTACATCATGGTTAAGTTCTAGTTTTGCTGGCATTTTTAATGATTCATTATTAATATCCATTCCAGGTAATCCATCTGCTGTTTTTGAAAGTTTAAATGTATTAGAAGAATTATTATTACAGTCTGTTAAGATTATTAAATCATTATGATAAATTATTTCATGGCTATAAATATAATTTTTAATAGTTTAGGTAAACATATATATGATTTAAAATATGATTATATATATCTTTATAATGCAATAAATACCATTGCATATAATAATGTTAAGTCAATTATTGATGTACCAACATTTACTAATTCTGCAATGGATGGATATGCTGTTAATTATAAAAAATGGAATATTTTATATAAAAATAAAATGGTTGTTTTTTATATCATTAATCGTGTTAAAGCAGGTTTTTTTTTAGAATATAAAACTATAGATAATAATTTTGCTATAGAAATTATGACTGGTGCACGTCTACCTAATAGTTATGATTCTATTATTAAAATTGAAGATGTTTATTTAAAAAATAAATATAATTTTAGTATAAAAAATGCGATACAACAGTATCAACATGTTAGATTTGTTGGCGAGGATTTTAAAAAACATGATGTTATTTTAAAAAAAGGTGATTTATTAAACTGTAATTATATTATGGCTTTGTCGGCAATAGGGTTGAATAAAATAACTGTTTTAAAATTTATTAAATGTTTTTTATTATCTACTGGCAATGAAATAATTGATTATAAAAAAAATAAAAAATTTTTAAATTCATGTATTTATAATGCGTCATTTCCGTATATTTTATCTGTTTTTAAATCTAAAAATATTAATATTAAATATTTAGGGCTTGTTTCAGATGATATAAATGATTTTATAAAAAAAATTAATTATATTTTATCAATTAATTATATATCTGTATTAATAACTACTGGAGCTGTTTCTAAAGGTAAGGCAGATTTTATTCCTAAAATATTAAAATATTTAGGTGTTAAAATATTGTTTCATTCTGTTAATATTAAGCCTGGTAAACCAATTTTATTTGCGAAATTTAAAAAGCATATATATTTTTTTTGTTTACCTGGAAATCCAATTTCTAGTATTATTGGTTTGAGATTTTTTTTATATCCGTTTATAAATTTTTTTTTAAATCAAAATTTAGAACAACCTATTAAAGCAAAATCAATTAATGATTTTAAAAAAAAAATTAAAAAAGATTTTTTTTTGAAAGCGTATACTTATTTTAATAAAGCTAATATTTATGTTAAAATATTGGATGATCAAGAATCCTTTAAAATTAAAATAATGTTATATTCTAATAGTTTTGTTTTTTTATTTAAAAATAGTATTATAAAAAAAGGAGATATGTTAAATGTTTATTTTACTAATATTTAAATTTTAATTTAATAAGTATTTATATGATTAAAATAACTATTAAATTTTTTGGTGTGTTAGATGAATATTTTGAATCTGATTTAATTTTAAATATTAATAAACAATGTGAAATATTATATATTAAAAAATATATAAAAAAATATATTGAAAAAAATATTAATAATACAAATTTAAAATATATATATAAAATTATAGATAAAGCGTTGTTTTCTGATAATAAAAAAATTTTATCAAATGATTTTATAATATCTTCAGATTGTGTAATATATTTATTACCACCATTTTCTGGAGGATAAAATGACTTGTGATATTATTATAACTAAAACAATTATTGATTTATCAACAATCAAACATGTATTTAATAATAATGTTGGTGCTATGATTTTTTTTATAGGTGTTATAAAAGGTTTCAATAATAATAAACATGTTAAAAATATATCATATTGTGTTTTTGAAAATTTGTTTTATTCTATTTTTAAAAAAAAATGTATGTCATTATTAAATGAATCTATATTTAATATTAAAATTATTCAATTTTCTGGTACATTGAATATAGGTCAAATTAATTCGGTTATTATTGTTTATTCTAATAATAGAAACGATGCATTTAATGTATGTAAAGAATTAGTTGATTTTCTTAAAACAGATATACCAATTTGGAAAAAGGAGCGTTATTTAGATGGTTCTTTTACGTGGATTAATGCTTAGATATATTATACCTATAATTATGTCTGGTGGTAAATCATACAGATTCGGTTTATTAAAATCATTTTTAATTAATAAATTATTATATGAATTTTTAAGTGTTGGTTTTTTTTTGTCTTTGTGAATGGTTTACATAAAAATTATTTATGTATTATTGATAAGGTTGTTGGATTGGGCCCGTTTTCGTGTTTTAATAGTTTATTATTATTTAATTTTTTTTTTAAATATGTTAAATTTATATTAATTCCAGTAGATATGATATTAATTAATAATAGGATTATTTTTTTTTTAATATTTAAATCTATTTCAAATTTTTCCTGTTGTAATTATTATTATTTATTTCCATTTATATTAAAAAAAACTAGTAGTGCTTATTTTATTTTTTGTTATTTTACATTTTTAAGATTGAATATTTTATCAATTAATTATTTATCTAAATGTTTTTTAAAAAAAAATATAAAAGTTAATTATTTTAGTAAATATAATTTTATAAATGTGAATATTTTCTTAGATTTTTTTTTAAACATTAATTAAATATTTTATATTTTTAGAGGTAAGATGTTAATAGATCAATTATTAATAGTAATAAGTATTTTTGTTTCCATAATATGTTGTGTATATTTTATTTATACTGTTCTTGCATTGAAACCAGGTACAGTTAAAATGATTGAAATAGCTAATACAATTGAATTATGTGCTAAAGTATATTTGAAAAGACAATACTTTACAATTTTAATTGTTAGTTTAATTATTTCTATAATTATATTTATTTTATTTGATAAATTTTATGTGCTTGGTTTTATAATCGGTGCATTTTTATCAGGCGTTTCTGGTTATATTGGAATGTTAATATCAGTAAAAGCTAATGTAAGAACTACAAATGCTATTAGATTGTATGGTTTGGAACATGGTTTGAAGGTTGCTTTTAAATCTGGCGGGATAACAGGTTTAATTGTTATTAATTTTAGTTTGCTTGGCGTTTTTTTATTTTATTATATTTTAACAATGTTAGGTTTAGATAATAAAATTATTTTTAATTCATTATTATCTTTAGGTTTTGGAGCATCCTTGATTTCAATATTTGCTAGAATTGGTGGTGGTATTTTTACAAAAAGTGCTGATATAGGTGCTGATTTGGTTGGTAAATTAGAATTAGGTATACCAGAAGATGATTATAGAAATCCAGCCGCTATAGCTGATAATGTTGGTGATAATGTTGGTGATTGTGCTGGAATGGCTGCAGATTTATATGAAACATGTTGTGTTACAAATATAG
>CAYVZP010000003.1:38079-55582 GCA_964456515.1 uncultured Enterobacteriaceae bacterium | reverse complement strand
ATAACCCCATCAATTAACCTTCCGGCACCGGGCAGGCGTCACACCCTATACTTCCTCTTACGAGTTTGCAGAGTGCTGTGTTTTTATTAAACAGTCGCAGCCACCTGGTATTTTCAACCAATTTTAGCTTTATTTAGTAAATAAATTAACCAAATTGGCACACCTTCTCTCGAAATTACGGTGTCATTTTGCCGAGTTCCTTCACCTGAGTTCTCTCAACGCCTTAGTATTCTCTACCTGTCCACCTGTGTCGGTTTATAGTACGGTTTGTTAATACCTAACCTTAGAAGTTTTTCTTGGAAGCATAGCATAAATCACTCAATTACCAATAAAGATAACCTTGTATTCTCACCTCAATTAAAATGTTTTCGGATTTACCTAAAAACAAAATCTACATGATTAAACTATCAAAACCAACTGATAGCTGACATAGCTTTCTCCGTCACCCCATCGAAATATTAACAAGTACAGGAATATTAACCTGTTATCCATCGACTACGCTCTTCAGCCTCGCCTTAGGACCGACTAACCCTGCTCCGATTAGCGTAGAACAGGAAACCTTAGACTTTCGGCGTATAGGTTTTTCACCTATATTATCGTTACTCATGTCAGCATTCGCACTTCTGATACCTCCAACATACTTCTCAATATGCCTTCAACAGCCTACAGAACGCTCCTCTACCAATATATCACAATATAAAATCACAATATATTCCGTAGCTTCGGTATATAGTTTTAGCCCCGTTACATCTTCCACGCACAAAGACTAGACCAGTGAGCTATTACGCTTTCCTTAGAGGATTGCTGCTTCTAAGCCAACCTCCTGGTTGTTTATGCCTTCACACCTTGTTTTCCACTTAACTATAATTTAGGGACCTTAGCTTACGGTCTGGGCTGTTTCCCTTTCCACTATGGACCTTATCGCCCACAGTGTGTCTCCAATATTATACATTATAGTATTCGGAGTTTGCTTTAACTTGATAAACTCGTTAAAATCCTCTAATTAAAACAGTGCTCTACCCCTATAATTTAAAATATCAGGCGCTACCTAAATAGCTTTCGAGGAGAACCAGCTATATCCGGGCTTGATTAGCCTTTCACTCCTATCCACAACTCATCCCCTAATTTTTCAACATTAGTGGGTTCGGGCCTCCAATACATGTTACTGCATCTTCACCCTGGCCATGGATAGATCGCCCGGTTTCGGGTCTATCTACTGCAACTAAAACGCCCTATTAAGACTCGATTTCTCTACGCCTACATTAAAAAACTTAAGCTTGCTACAATAAATAACTCGCTGACCCATTATACAAAAGGTACGCAGTTACTAAAAAAAATTAGCTCCTACTGATTGTATGCATGCAATTTCAGGATCTATTTCACTCCCCTAACAGGGGTTCTTTTCACCTTTCCCTCACGGTACTAGTTCACTATCGGTTAATAGGTAATATTTAGCTTTAGAGGATGGTCCCCCTGTTTTCAACCAAGATAACACGTGTCCCGGCCTACTTCAATTATTTTATAAACATAAAATATAATTTCGTATACGTGACTATCACACTATATTGTTCATTTTTCCAAATGATTCTACTATTATATTTTATTAAAGATTATAAAATCAGCTATTTCATTTTCGCTCGCCACTACTAACAAAATCTCTTTTGATTTATATTCCTCCAGGTACTTAGATGTTTCAGTTCCCTGGGTTAATTTTATTATTCTATGTATTTAAATAATAATACTTAATATTAATTAAGTAGGTTTCCCCATTCGGAAATCTCCGGCTAATAACGTTTACTTGCAAACTTACCGAAGCTTATCGCATGCTGTAACGTCCTTCATCATTTCCTATTACCAAGGCATCCATTGCATGCACTTATTCATTTAACCTTACAACTTAAAATAGCATTTTTTAAAAAATTTTCAACTATATTATATTTAATATGGAGCCAATCGGAATCGAACCGACGACCTCCTGCTTGCAAAACAGGTGCTCTACCAATTGAGCTATAACCCCTATTAATGATAAATGTGGGTCTAGGAGGACTTGAACCACCGACCTCACCCTTATCAGGGGTGCGCTCTAACCAAACTGAGCTACAGACCCATAAAGGATACCTATTTAAATTGAGTTTATAAGGAGGTGATCCAGCCGCAAGTTCCCCTACGGCTACCTTGTTACGACTTCACCCCAGTCATGAACCATACCGTGGTAAGCGTCCCCCTTGCGGTTAGACTACCTACTTCTGGTACAGCCCACTCCCATGGTGTGACGGGCGGTGTGTACAAGGCCCGGGAACGTATTCACCGTGGCATTCTGATCCACGATTACTAGCGATTCCGACTTCATGGAGTCGAGTTGCAGACTCCAATCCGGACTACGACCGGCTTTAAGAGATTGGCTCACCTTCGCAGGTTTGCAGCCCTCTGTACCGACCATTGTAGCACGTGTGTAGCCCATCCCGTAAGGGCCATGATGACTTGACGTCGTCCCCACCTTCCTCCGGTTTGTCACCGGCAGTCTCCTTAGAGTTCCCACCATTACGTGCTGGCAACTAAGGACAAGGGTTGCGCTCGTTACGGGACTTAACCCAACATTTCACAACACGAGCTGACGACAGCCATGCAGCACCTGTCATCCAATTCCCTAAGGCACCCAAATATCTCTATTTAGTTATGAAGATCAAGAGTAGGTAAGGTTTTTCGTGTAGCATCGAATTAAACCACATGCTCCACCGCTTGTGCGGGCCCCCGTCAATTCCTTTGAGTTTTAACCTTGCGATCGTACTCCCCAGGTGGAGAACTTAATGCGTTAGCTACGCCACTAAATATATTTATATATCTAACAGCAAGTTCTCATCGTTTACGGCATGGACTACCAGGGTATCTAATCCTGTTTGCTACCCATGCTTTCGTGTCTCAGTGTCAGTATTTGTCCAGAAAGTCGCCTTCGCCTCTGGTATTCCTTCCGATATCTACGCATTTCACCGCTACACCGGAAATTCTACTTTCCTCTACAAAACTCTAGACAAGTAGTATCATACGCAGTTCTTAAGTTAAGCTTAAGGATTTCACATACAACTATCTCATCCACCTACACACCCTTTACACCCAATAATTCCGATTAACGCTTGCACTCTCTGTATTACCGCGGCTGCTGGCACAGAGTTAGCCAGTACTTCTTCTGCAACTAACGTCAATAATAATTGTTATTAACAACCATCACTTCTTCGATGCTGAAAGTGTTTTACAACCCTAAGGCCTTCTTCACACACGCGGCATTGCTGGATCAGGCTTCCGCCCATTGTCCAATATTCCCCACTGCTGCCTCCCGTAGGAGTCTGGGCCGTATCTCAATCCCAGTGTGGCTGATCATCTTCTAAAACCAGCTACAGATCATTGTCTTGGTAAGCCATTACCCTACCAACTAACTAATCTGACATGGACTCATCTAAAAGCACAAGGCTTTAAAAAGTCCCCTGCGTTTATCTCGTAAGACACATGGGGTATTACTCAATGTTTCCATTGACTATTCCCCTCTTTTAGGTAGATTTCCATGCATTACTCACCCGTTCGCCACTCGTCAGCATTTTCCGAAAAAAACCTGTTACCGTTCGACTTGCATGTGTTAGGCATGCCGCTAGCGTTCAATCTGAGCCAGGATCAAACTCTTGTTAAAATTACACATTATAAATTATAACTCAATAAATAGGTATCACTAAAAAATAATATAACAATAGCTACAACTTAAAAAAGCTTCGCTCAAACCATACCAATAAACTAATGATAACATTATATGTTAAATAGTCAAGAGCATAAAGAACAAATATGTCTATTTTTTTATTAAACGAACCTTAAAAACTTTCTTTTTTCCAAACTGTATTAAATATATATTATTTAATTTTAACTCAAAATTCTTATCACATATAACAATTGAATCAATCTTAATAGATTTTTGTTTTAAATGCCGTTTAAAATCAGAATTACTAACAATTAAATTAAAATGTAAACACACATCATATAATGAAACAATCATATCATTTAAAAAAAAATCTATCGTTTCAATATCTACATCTATCTTACGCATTGAAAAATAATTAATAAATTTTCCCTTCGCAATGTCAGCCTTATCTTTATTATAAATCAAACTTACTATTTTAAAAGCTAAATCTAATTTTAAATTCATCAAATTCTCTATCTCTAATAACAATTGATCATATTCAAAAACTGTATAAAAACCAAAATTAACAAAATATTCTTTCATTAAACAATCTGGTATAGACATAATTTTACAAAACATATCATAATCATTTTCATCAATAGATATATAATTATTTAAACTTTTAGACATTTTATTTATCCCATCCAATCCTGTAAGTATAGGAATCATAATTAAAACCTGCTGTTTTTGAAAAAATTTTTTTTGAAAATCACGTGCAAGTAATAAATTAAATTTCTGATCTATGCCACCAATTTCTATATCAGCGTTTAGTAAAACAGAATCATAAGCCTGAAGTACAGGATAAATAAATTCATGCAATGATATATGTTTATTAGACGTATATCTAATTTTAAAATCACTTCTTTCTAATAATTTAGCCACACTACACAATGAAGCTAATTCAATAAATTCTTTAAATGAAACAAAATCAAACCAACTAGAATTAAAATATATTTTAACCAAATTTTTATCTAAAATATTAAAAATATAACCACTATATTTTTTATAATTTTCAATAATTTTTACTTTACTAATATGTTTTCTAACATTAGTTTTACCAGATGGATCGCCTATAGCTGCTGTAAAATCCCCAATTATTATACTAATAGTACACCCTAGTAATTGAAAATCTTTTAATTTTTTAAATATTAAATAATGTCCAAGATGAAGAATGTCTGCAGTAGGATCAAAACCAACTTTTATAACCAAATTATTTTTATGTAACAATAATTTAATAAAATCTCTATCTGAAATAACTTCACAAACACCAGATTTTAAAATATCATATATTTTAGTCATAAAAAAAATAACAAAATGAATATAAAAATTAAAAATAAATTTAAAAATAAATTTAATATTAAATTAATAAATAATAAAACTATTAAATTATTTAATAATAAATATAAAAAAAATAACAACCCAACTGATATATTATCATTTAAAACAAACTATGATATACATTTTTTAGGTGATATATTTATAAACACTTACTATTTAAATAACAAAAGTACTATAAAAATGAAAACTCACGGTGCATTACATCTATTAAATTATAATCATGTACATAATTATGATGCAAAAATAATGCTCAAAATTGAACGTATAATAGGCATGAGTGGAATCGAACCACCAACCACCACTACGTCAAAGTGATGCTCTACCACTGAGCTACATGCCTGTTTTTATTTTAATTTTAATACTAATTTAGCATTTAATCTACATTTCAATCTAGACGCTTTGTTTTTATGAAAAACACCATTGTTTACACTCTTATCTATCTTTGAAACCATAGAACAATACTTCTTTTGCATTACAATTAAATCAGAAAGCTCCAATGATTTTAAAAACGTTTTTATATACGTTTTAACAATAGAAAGGTTTCGCTTGTTAATAACTTTCCTTTTTATATCCTGCCTAATTCTTTTTTTAGATTGTTTCAAATTAGCCAATTATATTACCTCAAAATCGAATTAACTAATTGTAATAAAATTTTTTAATTACATCAACCAAGATGATCTTAAATTTATCAATTTTTATTTAAATTTTTTTATGTAACATTTCCAATCTTAACTCAGATATAGCTTTAGATGGATTTAATCCTTTAGGACACACATATGTACAACTCATAATAGTTCTACAACGAAATATGTTAAATTTATTATCTAATTCAATTAACCTTTCATGTGTTTTAGTATCTCTACTATCTTTAACAAATCTAGCGCTTTGCAATGCTGCTGCAGGACCTAAAAACTGATCAGGATTCCACCAATATGATGGACAAGCACTTGTACAACACGCGCATAAAATACATTCATATAACCCATCTATTTTTTTTCTATCTGTTTTTAACTGCAATCTTTCACCTTCATACGAAATGGAATCATCATTCTGTAAATATGGTTTTACCTTTTTATATTGATTATAAAAATTTGTTAAATCAACTACCAAATCTCTAATGACAGGCATGCCAGGCAACGGTCTAAGAATAATTTTATTTTTAAAATTTTTCAAAGATGTGATACAAGCTAAACCATTTTTACCATTTATATTCATCGCATCAGATCCACAAACACCTTCACCACATGAACGTCTATAATTTAATGATGGATCTATATTAGCTTTAATATAATTTAATGCATCTAAAAGCATAACACCATCGCACTCATCTGGATCAATAGTATAATCTTCCATTTTATAATCATTACCTAATCTATAATCATAACGATAAATTGAAATCAGCATTATTAAACTCCTTAATATGTTCTAGCAACAGGTTTAAAGGCAGGCACTAATGTTGGATTTTCATTAACAGGTCTAAAATATACATTATTACTTGCATCAACAAGCATATGTTTAATCCAATTTTTATCATCCCTTTTTGGATAATCTTCCCTAGAATGAGCGCCTCTACTTTCTGTTCTAAGATTAGCAGATAACGCAACAGCCGCAGCTACAGATATTAAATTATCTAATTCAAACGCCTCGACTCGCAACATATTATAAGTATAACTTTTGTCTGAAATACAAGCGTTTTTCAAATCATCTTTTAATTTCATAATGATTTTTAAACCATCCTTCATAACATCACCTGTTCTAAAAACACCAAAATTATTTTGCATAACAATTTTCATGTTTTGTCTAATATCAGCTATAGACATTTTACCAGATTTAGAATTCCAATCATAAAAACGGCCTGCAGCTTGTTCTATATTAGCATCACTAACTAAAGATATATTATCAAAGTTACTAAAATTAGCTATAAAATGATCCCCGGCAGCTCTACCAAATACAACTAAATCTAATAACGAATTACCACCCAATCTATTTGCCCCATGAACAGATACACATGCACACTCACCAACAGCATACAACCCTTCAACAATCACATCCTTTCCATTATCATCCAATGTAATAACCTGTCCAGATTTATTTGTTGGAATACCACCCATCATATAATGACATGTAGGAACAACAGGAATTGGTGTTTTAATTGGATCAGAATTAGCAAACGTAATTGACAATTCTCTAATTCCTGGCAAAAACCCTTTAATCACATCTTCACCTAAATGATCTAATTTAAGATGAACATGATCCTTGCGTTTACCACAACCCCTACCTTCTCTTATTTCCATAGATATAGATCTAGCAACAACATCTCGTGACGCCAAATCCTTTGCATTAGGGGCATATCTTTCCATAAATCTTTCACCATCACAATTTACTAAATAACCACCTTCACCTCTACAACCCTCAGTAACCAAAACACCTGATCCAGAAATACCAGTTGGATGAAACTGCCACATTTCCATATCCTGAACCAACAAACCTGCTCTTAAAACCATACCAATACCATCACCTGTATTTATAAGAGCATTTGTTGTAGATTTATATATTTGACCAGCCCCACCAGTAGCTAAAATTACAGCCCTGCCTTTTAAAAAACTAAGTTCACCAGTTTCTATACACATAGCAACCACGCCAACAATAGCACCGTTATCATTTTTTACTAAATCAAGTGTATACCACTCATTAAAAAACATAGTATCATATTTTAAATTTTGTTGATATAAAGTATGCAATAAAGCATGTCCAGTTCTATCAGCAGCAGCAGATGTTCTAGTTGCTTGACCACCCTTACCAAAATTTTTAGATTGACCACCAAAAGGACGTTGATATATTTTACCATTATCCAATCTAGAAAATGGCAGCCCCATATGTTCCAACTCATAAACAACTTCACGCGCATTTCTACACATATATTCAATAGAATCTTGATCCCCAATGTAATCAGCGCCTTTCACTGTATCAAACATATGCCATATCCAATTATCATCATCCATATTACCTAACGCCGCTGTAATACCACCTTGAGCAGAAACGGTATGCGATCTTGTTGGAAAAACCTTTGAAACAAGCGCTGCTCTAAAACCAGCTCGTGATAATTGCAAGGCAGCTCTCATGCCTGCTCCACCAGCGCCAACTATAATTATATCAAAAGAATGTTCAGGTATATTCATTAAAAACCCCAAAGAATTTGCATAATACAAAAAATATATGACAACAACATAATATTAACAAAACAATCTAAAATAATTCGAAGATAAGCTTTTTTTATATAATCATTTAAAATAATACCTAACCCAAGACTAGAATGTAATGTCAAACTAAATACAAACACAATTGTTATTATTTTAAACAAAAATGAGGAAAATAATAATGATAAATTAATATAAGACAGCTCATTTGTAATAAAAAAATAATATAAAATAAATAAACAATATAATCCTATATATATTCCAGTAAATCGCTGTAAAAACCAATCTCGCAAACCACTTTGCCACCCAATATTACTTAATGTAATCATAATAAAATACTCACAATAAAAATTATTAATACAATAAATATCAATATAATAGCAGTATTTTTGCTAGAACGTTTAGATTCACAAAAACCTATATCCATGAAAATGTGTCTAGCTCCAGCCATAAAATGATATATAAATGCTAATGAAACCAACCTTAAAAACAATTTAATATAAATATTAGATATTAAACCTTCCGCTATAAGAAAAGAACTGTTTGATTCACTACTTAATTTAAAAAAGTACAATAAAAGAGGTATGCAAACAAATAATAGTAACCCTGACAGTCTATGCATAATAGATACAATAGCTGTTAAAGGCAAATCAATTGAAAATACCTTCAAATGTATATGTTTAGATTTCACTATAAAACACCATTATTATATAAAAATAAAAATAAATATTTACTTAATTATTTTATCTTAATATATTAATCTATCAATATAAAATAGAATAATTTTAAAGAAAAATATAAAATTAATAAAAAAACAATATAATTAACATGAATATATATTATAAAGAAATTTCAAATGAAAAAAAAATTTTTCAATACGCATTTAACCAAAAACTACCAATAATGATAAAAGGTCCTACAGGCTGTGGTAAATCTAGATTCATTGAAAAAATGTCACATGAATTAAATATACCTTTAATACAAGTTGCGTGCAATGAAGAAACGTCAGCCATTGATTTACAAGGACGTTACTTAATACAATCTGGTAATACACAATGGCATGATGGTCCAGCAACAACTGCTGTAAAAAACGGATACATTTTATATCTAGATGAAATTTCAGAGGCAAGAGAAGATGTGATAGTTGTAATACACCCATTAGCTGATCACAGAAGAGAAATTTATATAGATAAAAAAAATGAAATAATAAAAGCGTCATCAAATTTTATGCTTGTAGCTAGTTATAATCCCGGGTATCAAAACAAAATTAAAGATTTAAAACCATCTACAAAACAACGATTCATAACATTACAATTTAATTACCCATCAGAAAATATTGAAACAGATATTATACACTATGAAACAAAAATAGATTACACTATAGCCAAAATGTTAACAAAATATGCAAAAAAATTACGCAACTTAAAAGATTTAGAATTATTAGAGACGGTGTCAACACGTTTGTTAATTAATGCAGCTAAAATGATTCTAGCAGGACTTAATGTTAAAGATGCTTGCAATATAGGAATTATTCAACCATTAACTGATGACATAGATATTCAAATCAGTTTACAAGATATATTAATGCTTCACATTTAATATACATCATGATAATAAAACAATACATACTAAATATATTTAAACAAGTAAAACCGGATATAACAAACACTGTATTATTAAAAAATAATATAAAACGATTTGTATATTTAATATGTGCTATAAATAAAACTGAATTAGAAATCATTGAAACTGATGATAACTATGGTGGATATTACGATAAAAAATTAATATTACCAAATAAAATAAATAATTTAAAAAACACAACTCAAAATATTAATATATACATATACAAAATAATTTTTTTTATCCACTCATTAAAACAAAATTTTTACTTACCTAAAAACAAAAAAAATGAAACCTATATTTTTTTAACATCATTATTATTAATTAAATCAATAAAACTACATATTAAAAATAATAATATTAATATAATTAGAATAGAAAAAAATATATATACCAAATTAAACAATACTAGATCTAAAATATTAACATATAAAAACAAATCATTATTATTAGAAATATTATTAAAAAAATTAACATATCAAACTATAATACCATATATAAAAATATCACAAATAGATTCATTATGGTTGTATAAAATAGAAAATATAACTAATTTAAATACTATTACATTAAATAATACACTTGAAAAAGCTTATTATATTTTAAATAATATATATCCACACTATGAAAAAATAATACCATTTTCATTATGGGGGTATTTATATTATAAAAAATTTATTCAATCTAAAAATTTAATACTTAAAACACTAATACAAAAAAAAACATTTAATAACCAAACAACTAAATCAAGTCTAAAAATTAAAAACACAAAATTAAACAAAAATAAAAAAAATAAAAATTCATTAAATTCATTATTTGATTATCAAAAAACAATAGATAAATATACTAAAAAATCAAACAAATATTCTAATAATAATACTGATGATACAAAAAGTATAACAAAAACAACAATTGAATATTCAATAAAAGACAATACACAAACATCACAAATATTACAATATGACATAATAAATAAATCAAAAATTAATAATATTGAAAACAAAAAAACTCAATTTAAAAAAGTTGTATACAAAGAATGGGATTTTAGATTAAAAAAATATAAAAAAAATTGGTGTAGTGTTTTTGAAAAAAAAATATACATACAAAAAGCATCAATTAAAAATCTTAATGATCTAGATACTATTATTAAAAAATATAAAAAAGAAATTACATTATTTAAACAAAAAATATTATTTATATTAAACAAAAAAACATTTATAAAACGACAAAAAAATGGCAATCTAGATATAGATGCAATCATTGATAATTATGCTAATATAAAAAAAGATACATTAGATAAAATCTATACATATAAAAAAAATAATAAAATCAATATAAGTATAATAATATTAATTGATTCCAGTTTATCAACAGACAGTTATATAAACAATGAAAAAACAATAACATCATTAAAAATATTAACATTATTTTTATCATTAGGAATAAAAAATATAATAAAAAATTATTTAATAGCAACATTCAACAGCAATACACGACATGATTGTAAATATATAAAATTAAAAGATTTTCATGAAAATATAACTAAACATAAATTAAACATTATAAAAATCACTCCTAATGGTTATACACGAATTGGTCCAGCAATAAGACATTCAATTACATTATTACAAAAAACACACGAAAAAAAAAAATTAATACTATTATTAAGTGATGGAAATCCAACAGATTATGATGAATATGAAGGTGAATATGGTATTAATGATATTAAAACCGCTATCAATGAAGCAAATAATCAAAAAATAATAATAAAAAGTATAATAATCAATAAAATACCAAAAACATACTTTACCAGCATGTTTGGTATAAAAAATTATTATTTAATTACACATACTAAAATGTTATGTAATAAAATGTTAAAAATATTTAACGATTTAAAACATTAATGCAAATCAGCACTAATCTCAGCAATCGTTTTCAATATTTTGCTATAATTTTTATCTAATCCTTGATGATGAATTTTAACAACACCTTTATCATCTAAAAGTATTATTAAATTAGAATGTGTATATTCATTATTTTTCTCTTTCTTATACTTAAGACCAAGAGTTAAAGCCACTTTTAACGTATCTTCTTTTGTAGTTCTATATAAATTCCATATTTTATTATTAAATTTTTTATTTTTAAAATATTTATTCAAAATTTTCACATCATCTTTACCTGGATCTAATGTAATTAATGAAAAATTAACATTTTTAATATCATTTTCAGGTATTAATTTTTCTATAGCTTTCATGTTAGCTATAATTATTGGACATATCGTTTTACAATTTGTATAAATCATAGCAAAAACCTGAATTTTACCACTTAATTTATTAAACTCTTTTTCATTTCCATCTTTATCCAATAACATTAAATCTAAATTATAAATAGAATCAGCAGGAAAGGCGTTAACCTGAACAGACATTATGATAAAATATAAAAATATAACAAATTTAAAACAAAATTTATTTAATGTTTTTAACACATCTAAACCCCAATGTATTAATAGTATAATCTGCCTCTAAACTATTTCTAAAAGCAAATCGCATAAATGCAGCATAATCAGCAGGATCAACTGCATTGGTTGCTGTAGCACCACAATATAACACTTCCTCTAAACCACCACCTTCTGCATCAGTATTAAGCAAAATAACACTATTAAAATCACTTACCCATTCCCATACAACACCATGCAAGCCAAAAACACCCCAATAATTATCAGTCATCTTATCAATAGAAATAACACCCCTGCTTTGAGAATTAATATACCAATCTAACAGATTATGTAAATAACTTGGATCATCTTTTGCAACACGAAATTCTTTACCAGAAGATGCAACATATTCCCATTCATCCAATGTAGGTAATCTTGAACCTAAATATAAACAATACTCATTTGCTGCAAACCATGACACGTTTACCACAGGATAATTATTTATCTCATCAAAAGAATCAATATTCTTCCAATGATTTAAATAATTCCTATCAGCAAAAATCAATTTAAAATTATTACCATCCCATTCAGGTTTCTTTTTTACAAAAGAATAAAAATCTATATTAGTTACAGGATATTTATCAATATAAAATGAATCAACATCAATACTCTCATCATCAAGAACATCATCTCCATACTTAAATAACGGAATATAACTACCAGATGGTATCAAAACCATATCAGTTTTATCTTTTGCAAAACTATCAAAACATACAATAAAAAAAATAAAAAAAATTATTATTATTTTCTGAAAAAACATGCCAATTTTAAAATTATTTCTTTTCAGCAAATAATTCAGGATTATCTTTTCCTATAATTTTTAATATACCAACACAACCTTTATTAAAAGCTCTAAATATTGCATGATCAACTATAATAAAATTACCTGGAACTCTTGCCACAAACTCAACCATGGTTGCGCCACCAGCAGGAATAAGAGTTGTTTGAACATCAATATTAACAAGCGAAGCGCCTTCCATAAACACTTTATCAAAAATAAGACCTATAATATGAAATGATGAAATTAAATTAGGTCCAGCATTTCCAACAAACAGTCTAACTTTATCACCAACATTTGCTATTAAAGCATTACTATCAGTTAATGATCCAACTCTACCGTTAAAAACAACATACTCTGGAAACTCCATTAACGCTTTTTCCTGACTAAAATTATGCATACCCTTTTTACCAAAAGTGCTATCTGTATAAAACTCTGATTGAACTATATAATACTCTCTATCAGCTTTAGACAAACCTTTTTTAGGTTCAACTAAAACCAAACCATACATACCATTAGCTATATGTAATGGCACTGGTGGTGTTGCACAATGATAAATAAAAATACCAGGAGATAACGCTTTAAAAGAAAAAATAGATGTTCTGCCAGGGGATGTGTTAGTAACTGCAGCACCGCCACCAGGGCCAGTAACAGCATGAATATCTATATTATGAGGCATTTTATTATCTTTATGATTATGTAAATTAAATTCAACAGTATCACCTTGTTTTACTCTAACCATTTTACCTGGAGATGTACCATCAAATGTCCAAAAATGATATTTAACACCATTATCCAGCTCTTTAACTAATTCAACACACTCAAAATGAACAACAACATAAGCAGGATGATTTCGTGTAATTGGTGATGGAACATCAGGTGCAAAGGATGTATTCCCTTCAACTTTAGGCAATTCTTTAGCACAAACGCCGTCAATCATAAATGCAAATATAACAATCAAACAACTTTTTAAAAAAAAATTACTAATTTGTTTCATTATAATTTCCTATATTTTTTCAATAAATTTAATAGTTTTAGGTAATCCTGATTTAATGAATACATAAATAAATGAAAAAATTCCACTAATAAATAAACATGCAAAACAAATCAAACATATGAAAAAAAATGTTAACTCATCTCTAACAACAAAAAAATCTAAATCTAACATTCTTTCCAAATAAACCTGAACAATACCAGAAACAGCAAAACAAAAAACCATACCAAGCATACCAAGGTTTGCAGCCCAAAACGCATACTTAGATGTTTTATGTGTATAAATAACTTTATTTCCAGTAAGAATTGGCATAGCATAACATATCATAGAAAAAACTATCATAGCATATGCACCCCAAAATGATAAATGGCCATGCATGGCGGTAACAAGCGTTCCATGTGTATATATATTAACACCTGGTAATGTATGAACAAAACCTAAAAAACCAGCACCAGCAAATGACATTACAGCACATCCTAATGTCCATGTTATAGCAATTTTATTTGGATGATCAATAACTCTTTTACTAAAAACATAAAAAGAATAAATAGTTATACCTAAAAAAGCCAATGGTTCTAATGCGCTAAAAAAACCACCAACAAATAACCAATATTGAGGCGCTCCAATCCAATAATAATGATGACCTGTTCCTAAAACACCGCTCAAAAATGTCAAACCTATTATTATAAATAACCATTTTTCCAAAAACTCTCTATCAACACCAGTTAACTTAATTAATAAAAATGCCAATAACGATCCAAGAATCAACTCCCAAACACCTTCAACCCAAAGATGCACAACCCACCATCTCCAAAATGAATCATTAGCCTGATTAGTTGTATCTATCATTCCAGGTAAATATAACAATGCAGTAGCTAATAAACCAAAAAATAAAATCAAACTTGTTGTTGTTCTTCTTTTTGCTTTTAAAATAGTTAACCCAACAATACCTAAAAACAATAATACATCTACCACAACAAGATAATCTAATGCTCTAGGAATTTCTAAAAACTTTCTACCTTCCCACCAATTAAAATGAAAACCAATTACAGCTATAACACTAACAATAACGAAAGCAATTAATTGAACAAAAGCTAAAGGTAATGAGACTAATTCTCTATCAACTTCTTCAGGAATAACATAATATGTTGCACCCATAAAACCACATAATAACCATACAAGCAATAAATTATTATGAGTGGCTCTAGCAACATTAAACGGAATTATTTCATGCAAAACATCATAACCAATATGCGCAAAAGCCATTATTATACCATAAATCATTTGCAATGATAATAATAATAATGCTGCCGCAAAAAAATAATATGATACTTGCTGAGATTTAAATTTCATACACAACTCCAATAATGAAAATTTATTTTTGAATAGATAAAAATGTAACTAACTCATCAAGCGTTTCATCTGATAATGGAAATTTTGGCATTAATGAATTAGCTTTTATTGACATAGGATCTCTTAACCATTGGTCTAAAAAAGCTTTATCTCTTACATCACCTATTTTATCCAAAACCGGAGCACCTTCAATTCCATTACCTTTTCCATGAAACACATGACACGTTAAACATAATTTATCGAAAATTTCAGGTTTTTTTCCATTAACCTCTGATGATGTTGTAACTACACCAGCAGCAGTATATTTTTTTAAAAATGGTTCTGCAGGATAACCATTTAAATCCATTTCACCACACCATTTTAAAAAATTTATTAAATCATCAATTTCGGCATCAGAAAGATCATACTTTACCATTTTTCTTTTTCCAGGATACATAGCTAAAGGATCTTTTAATAAAAGTTTAATAAAATCTTCACTACGTCTTACATAAACCTTAGTTAACTCAGGAGCATAATAAGCGCCTTCACCAAGCACTGTATGACACCCCATACAATTATTACTTTCCCAAATATTCTTACCTCTTATAACACTTTCTGTTAAATTTTGCTGATTAGTTTGCTCTGGTATTTTTTTTAACGTGTCATAACTTAAGAATAAAAAAACAACAACTGCTGTAACAGTAACAACTATAAATATTTTTAATGAATCAGATTTAGATAACATAATGCAAATATAAAACAAAAATTAACTTAAATACACAAGCAAATTTAATCAAAAAAAAATAATAATAATTATGCTGCTGCACTCATATGTTCTATAGCATTCTTAAGATCATCATCAGAACAATCCATACATGTTCCCATTGGAGGCATTCCTTTATCAGTACCTTCTATAGCAGATTTCACTAACAATTCAATAATCTTGTTATTTTTATCACCACCAGATAAATTCGCAACCTCAGAATTCATGTCAACAGCTTTATCAAAAATATCATTTTTTCTATCAGTCCATGCATCTACATCATACGCTGCAGGGGACCCAAACATAGGCGCCATTGATTGAGCATGACATGCAATACAATAACGTTCAAAAATATCTTTTCCAGAACTAGCAAATAATACTGATGAAAAACCAACAAAAACAATAACACAAATAAATTTAATAACATTCATGAAAATTTCTCCAAAAAAAAAATTATAATTTCTCAGAATTAGACGATAAAAAATTACTAACACCTTTTGAGGAGGTTTCTATACCTCTATCACCCTTATTCCAGCCAGCCTGGCAAACTTCTCCATACTTAAAATGAAATAACAAAGCATCAAATAATCTAATATATTCATCAATGTTTCTACCTATTGGAAAATCATTAATATGTTGCGCTCTTATAATTTTGTCTTTATCTATAATAAACGATCCTCTATAAGCAACGCCCGTCACATCATCCTCAACACCATAATCTTTTATAATAGTTTTCTTAACATCAGAAATTAATGTATATGATATATTACCTATACCACCTAATTTAATATCAGTATTTCTCCAAGCATTATGAACAAAATGAGAATCAATTGAAATTCCTAAAACCTCAACATTTCTTTTTTTAAATTCATCTATTCTATTATTAATAGCTATTAATTCAGATGGACAAACAAATGTAAAATCCATAGGATAAAAAAATAACAATCCATATTTTTTATTAATACAATTATATAAATTAAAGTCTTTAACTATAGAACCATTACTTAAAACAGCTGATGATGTAAAATCAATCGCTTTTTTTCCTACCAAATTTTGCATATCAATACCTTTTTCTAATCTAAATATAAATATTAAATTAAATATTAGTATAATATGAAAATAAAAGAAAAACTATTATATTATGAAAATTATAATATTATATACATAATAAAAATATAATATGTCTTTATAAATATAAAAACATTAATATCCTTTAGGGGATTTACCTGATGAAACAGAATAAAAAAAAATACAAAAATGTCT
>CAYVZP010000003.1:0-37979 GCA_964456515.1 uncultured Enterobacteriaceae bacterium | reverse complement strand
CCAACATCAATTAATTGATCCATTATACTTTTAGCCAAACTTATTGGAACAGCAAAACCTATTCCTTGACTACCACCAGATTTTGAAATTATAGCTATATTAATACCTACCAAATTACCATAAACATCAATTAAAGCACCACCTGAATTACCAGGATTAATAGCAGCATCAGTTTGAATTAAATTATCCAACCACCAACCTAATGATACTTGTTGTTCACCAGATCTAGCGCTAAGCGACCCCAACCCACTAATTATACCTTGTGTTACAGTATTATCAAAACCAAATGGATTACCTATAGCTAAAACAACATCACCAACACACAACGCTTCATAACTACCAAGACTTATAACAGGCAACCCATAAAGAACACTGATATCTTTAATTTTTAAAATAGCTAAATCAGTTCTAGGATCACTTCCAATTACCTCCACCTCACTTGTTAAACCATTAGAACATCTAATAATAACTGAATTAGCATCTTTAATAACATGATTATTAGTTAAAACATAACCTCTATTATCAACAATTACACCAGACCCTAATCCTTGTTGAATTTGTTTTTTATTTGGTAATAATTTTTCTTTACTCTTATCTGGATTATTAAAAAAAAATTTAAATATAGGATCATTAAACATCGGATGTATATTTAATGGAATATCTTGTGTTGTTTGTATACTAACAACAGCTGGTGCAGCTTTTATAACAGCAAGAGCATAAGATAATTTATTTAATTTAATTTGGTTATTATAATCATCCGAATAAACAAATATTGAATAAAATATATATAAAATAATTAAAATAATTTTAAAAAATTTATTTATATTAATCATAAAACAAACCAATGAATTTAAATAAATACAATTTACACCATTTTACTATCATATTAATATTTTAACAATATATATTATTTTTTTAAAATTTATAATATAATTCTTAAAAAAAATGGAGAATAATTATGGGTTTTAGTGGAATTAGTCCTATGTCTTTACTGCTTATATTTTTAATAATAATATTATTATTTGGAACCAAAAAAATACGAACAATTGGTGAAGATTTAGGTCATGCGTTTAAAAGTTTTAGAAAAGGAATACAACAAATAGACGACCATAAAGACAAAACAAATAAAGATGATAAATAATATATGGGACTGTGGGAAATTGTTATTATTATCATATTATCTATTACACTGTTAAAGCCCAAAGATATTAAAATATTAATAAATAATATTATTAATTTAATAACAAATTTAAACAAATATTTTAATTTAATAAAAATAAATATATTAAAAATAATAAATAAAAATAATTAAAATAAAGTTTTAATTATTTTATTTTCTTTAACAAATTCTTTATTTCTTATACTTACTCTTTTATCATGTTTTTTTTTACCAACACATAAACATACTTGAATTTTAACATACGCTGTTTTAAAATACACTTTAGATGGAATCAAAGTATATGTTTTAATTTTCAAAACACCATATAAATACCTTAACTCTCTTGACGTAAGTAATAATTTTCTATTTCTATATTCAATTTGTTTATTATCTATTAAATTAGATGCAAGATAACTAATACATGATGATATAAGAAATAATTCATTATTTTTAAAAGATACATAACTACCAATAACATTTAACCCATTCAACCTAATAGATTTAATCTCCCACCCATATAAAACAATACCACATTCAAATTTTTCTTTTATTACATAATTAAATAAAACTTTCTTGAATACATCACTAACAACAATCATAATTAAAATATATAATTAATATTAATAATAATTTTATTATCATTAAAATCAATAATCAATCGTCTCAATATCACAGGTTTGTCCTCCACCTTAAGATAATAATAATAACAATAAGATATAAATGTTTTTGTGTTAATAATAAAATCCGGATTACCTAACAAACTCTCTACCTCTTTTATATCATCACCTTTTTTTACACTACACAAATCATATAATGTCAAATATCTAGTAGGATAATTCATATATATATCATCACAACACGCAACACGTTCTTTAACACCACTAATAATATTTATCATTGAATTTTCAAGTATAGGTATATCAGACGCAAGCGACTCATCTTTTTTATAATTATTAAAATAAAACTTAGACCAATACTTTAAAACCTCATCATTCATAAAAGGATTTTTTGTTTCTGTGATAACATCTTTTATAATTCTTTTTTTTAAAAATACATGATTTTTAATATACATACTCTTATACTTTAAATCAAATACTGCAAAATTATAACCTACATGAAAAGCAAGATCATCTTTACTACAAAAATAAATTTCATATTTCTCATTTACTATAATATCAGCCAATGATTCCCATGACATTTCCCTTGCCATGTCCATGAAATCTGGTAATTTAAAAACATTCTCATTATAACAATATATATTATTCTTATTAAGCAAATCTGATTTATAAAAAAAATCAGATTTGCTTAATAAGTCTATGTTATTCACATTTCTGTCACATGATAATAACACAGTACATTTAAATATAAATATACATAAAATTAAAAAAAAAATAATACGTTTCAATAGCATGATTTTTTACTTTCCAATCTTTTTTTCTAAATATTCAACATGTTTTCTAATAACAGGATCATACTTTTTTAAACCAGATAACTTACCATTTTTATTAGGTCCGCCAGGCATTTTCACATTGCGTGTTTTAGTATAAAAATGCTTAGATCCAGTAGAAACTAACTTTACTTTAATATTTTTATTTTTTTTTGCCATATTTAATTCCACTTAAAATAAACTTATCGATTCCAATTTTATTAATAATTTTCAACCCTTTACTTGAAACCTTTAAACTAATATATTTTTTTTTACTCTCAACCCAAAATTTTAATTTATGAATATTGGCTGAAAATCGTCTTTTATTTTTAATATTAGAATGAGAAACATTATTACCAAACATTACCTTTTTACCAGTAACAATACACACTTTAGCCATTAATTACTCCTATTATTTTTTTTCATTAGAATCAGAATCAGAATCATTTAACACAACCCTTGAACCAGAAATACTAACAACGGGCAAATTTAAACAACCTTCTTTACGCAAAATAGGTAAACTAACACCTTTAGGCAATAAAATGTTTTTTAAAAACAAAACATCATTAACACGCATTTTTGATATATCAATATCAAGATATCTAGGCATATCACTAACAACTACTTCTACTAACACTGAAACCATATGTTTTATTAAAAAACCACCACTTAAAATACCAGGAGACACCTTTGCTCCAACAAAATTAATTAAAATATTTATTTTAACAATATCTGTCATTTCCACTGCCTGAAAATCGACATGTAATACACTTGGTTTAAACGAATGATGCTGTATTGATTTAATTATAACATTAATTTTATCACAACCTAAATTACAATCAAATATATTAAAACCATCAGCCATCTTTTTATACATTTTAAAAAAACATTGTTCATTTAAATAAACAGATTTAGACAACTTAGAATTATATATAACAGCAGGAATATTACCAACATTTCTTAAATTATTATTATTATATCTACCAACCTTATCTCTTGAACACACTTTAAAAGATAAAAAAGACTTCATAAACATCCTTAAAACTATAAGCTAGGGTGCCAGGACTCGAACCTGGGAATCCAGGGATCAAAACCCTGTGCCTTAACCTGCTTGGCCACACCCCAATTTTTAAATTAATTATGTAATTTAAAACAAATAATGTCAAATAAAAAAGGTATTAAAAATAATTTAAAAATATGGTATAAATAATAATATAATAAAATAATTAAATAATATAACTATGAGACAAATAGCTTTAGACACAGAAACAACAGGATTACTATATCATCAAGGTCATAGAATAATAGAAATAGGCTGCATTGAAATAATTGACAGACAAATTACAAATAAATTTTTTCATACATATATAAATCCAAACAGACATATAGACGAGGGCGCTAAAAAAATAACCGGTTTAACAGACAAATTTTTATTAGATAAACCACCATTTAAAAAAATAGTCACTACATTTTTCGAATTTATATATACAGCAGACGAACTAATAATTCATAATGCAAATTTTGATATAAATTTTATAAATAATGAATTAAAATTAATTAATTTTAAAATAACAAATATAAAATCTAAATTCAAAATATTTGATACATTAAATTATGCCAGAAAAATACATCCAAGAAAAAAAAATAATTTAAATATATTATGTGACAGATATAATGTAAATGCCACCAAAAGAATAAAACATGGAGCGTTAATAGATGCTAAATTACTAGCAGAAGTATACATTAAAATGACATCTACTCAAAATAATATAATATATGAAAATAAAACCAAAGATATCAACCCTAAAACCATTCCACATTTAAAATCAGGTATATTAAAAGCAAATAAATATGAACTCAAAAATCACATAAACTATATACTTAAAATTAAAAAAAATATATAAAAAAAATGATTAACATAAAACATATACGCAACTTTTCTATAATAGCACACATAAATCACGGCAAATCAACATTAGCAGACAGATTTATAGCATTGTCTAAAAATTCAAATGTCTTTAAAGTAACAGATCAAATATTAGATTCAATGGAAATTGAAAGAGAAAGAGGTATAACAATAAAATCGCAATGTGTAACATTAGACTATCATTACCAAAACATATTATATAAATTAAATCTAATAGATACACCAGGTCACACCGATTTTTCATATGAAGTAATAAAATCTTTAACCGCTTGTGAAGGTGTAATATTATTAATAGATATTACAAAAGGTATTCAAGCGCAAACTATAGCCAATTATAATAAAGCTAAAAATAATAACTTAAAAATAATAATAGCGCTAAATAAAATAGATTTAGAACTTAAAAAAAAACAAAACATTAAAACAGAGATTCAAAGTATCTTAAAAATAAATAGTAAAGATATAATAGAAATTAGTGCAAAAAAAAATATAGGTATTGATAATTTAATACATCAAATAATAACAACAATACCACCACCTATTAAACCAAGCAATAATAAATTAGAATGTTTAATAATAGATGCGTGGTTTAATGATTATACTGGTATAACATGTTTAGTTAAAATACAAAACGGCATTATTAAAATAAATACAAAAATAATAATATCAAGCACAAAAAAAGTTTTTAAAATAAAACAACTTGGCATATTTACACCAAAAAAATTATATAAAAACATCTTAACAACAGGTGAAATAGGATTCATACAATTTGGATCTAAAAATATAAAAGACGTAAATGTAGGTGACATGATAAATTTAGAAACAGATAAAATAACAACTGGATTTACTATTCAAAAAACTCAACCAAAAATATATGCTAATATATACCCAATCACAGCAAATGATTTTCATAACTTAAAAACATCTATATCAAAATTAATTTTAAATGATTCATCAATAAATATAACACCACAAAATTCAAATATTTTTGGCCTTGGATTTAAATGTGGTTTCTTAGGATTATTACATTTAGAAATAACTAAAGAACGTCTTGAAAGAGAATATGATTCAGAAATTATTATCACCCCACCAAGTATATCCTTTAAACTTATAACAAAAAACAATATTACAATAAATATAAATAATCCATCAGATATGGATAAAATAACAAACATAAAAGAAATTCAAGAACAAATAGCGCTAACAACAATAATAATTCCTAATAAATATTATGGTAAAATAAATGAATTATGTATCGAATCACGTGGAAAACAAATAACCATTAATCATATAAATGATCAAATAATATTAAAATATGAAATACCATTCAATGAAATCATATTTAATTTTTTTAATAAACTACAAACATTATCAAACGGATTTGCATCATTAGACTATGAAATAACAGGTTATAAAAAATCAGATTTAAATAAATTAAGTATATTACTTAACGATAAAAAAATAGATGCGTTAGAATTTATAATACATAAAACCAAAATATATTATGAAGCCTCAAAATTAATAAATAAAATTAAAAAAGTTATACCTAGACAACTTTTTGAAATAAAATTACAAGCAGCTGTTGGAAAAAAGATTATATCAAAAGCAACAATAAAAGCATTAAAAAAAAATGTTTTATCAAAATGTTACGGTGGAGATATAACTCGAAAAAAAAAATTACTAGAAAAACAAAAGGCTGGAAAAAAAAAAATGAAAAAAATTGGTAATATTGAAATACCAAGCAATGCATTTATAAAAATAATGAATATAGACAAATGAAACTATTAAATTTAAATCTCAAAGACTTTATTGAAATAATAATATCATTAATTATTATTCTTATAATAAGATACACATTTATAGAACCATTCAGAATACCATCAGAATCAATGAAACCAACTTTATTAATTGGTGATTTTATTTTTGTAAACAAATTTATATATGGAATTAACATTCCAATAATTAATAAAAAAATACATATTAACACTCCGGAAAAAGGCGATATTATAGTATTCAAACATGATAATAAACATTATATTAAACGATTAATAGGCACGCCTAAAGACATTGTTATATATAAAAATAAAAAAATTTATATAAATAATATATGTATTAAAAAAAAATATATCAATGATAAAATATATATAAATAATCTAAATAATATACACGAAACGATTAACATAAAAGAATATTTAAATCCTAAAAAAGAATACCATATTAAAAATATTAATAATCAAAATACTAAAAATGATTTTTTAAAAATTATTATACCACTTAAATCATATTTTGTATTAGGAGACAACAGAGACAATAGCGAAGATAGCAGATCATGGGGCTTTGTTACTAAAAATAAAATAAAAGGCAAAGCTTTTTTAATATGGTTTAGTATAAATATAAATAAAATAGATATACGTTGGAATAGATTGTTTACACAAATAAAATAATATGAATAAAAAAATATTAATTATAGGTAAAACCAATGTTGGTAAATCAACATTGTTTAATATGTTTGTTAATAAAAAACATAGTATAGAAACAAATAAAAAAAACACCACAATAAGATATATTGAAAAAAAATTTAAAAACAATATATACGTAGATTCACCAGGTCCAATTATAAAAAAAATGATAAATAATTTTAATACAAATAAATTCATTTATAATAAAATTAATGAAGTCAATATTATTATAATATTAATAGATAGAACTATTTTAAAAAGTGATGATTTTTTTCTATTTGACATAATAAAAAATTTAAATAAAAAAAAAATATTAATTATTAATAAAATTGATAAAATTAAAAACAAGCATATATTATTACCATTTATACAAAATTTATCTACTTACTTAAAATTTGATCATATAATACCAACATCTAAATATGACACATCAAATATAAAAATTATTCAAAATATAATAAATAACTATACTTGTATCAATGCAAAGCAATTAACATATGAACCTGATACAAATAATATTCAAATATATGATAAAATAAAAAAAATAATGCTTGAAAACTTTGATAAAGAAATACCTTACACTACAAAAATAATAATTGATACAAATACAATTAATTTATTAAAAATAAATTTAATAACAAGAAAACCTAATCAAAAAAAAATAATAATAGGTGCAAATGGCATTAAAATTAAAAACATACGATTAAAAATATTATATGAATTAAAAAATATAATTCAAAATATTAAAATAATAGTTAACTAATCATGATTATTGGAATAGGTGTAGATATACTAGAAAAAAATAGAATAAAAAAAATACTAATAAAATATAAAATTAAATTTTTAAAAAAAATTTTAAATAAAAAAGAGCTGAGTATTTTAACTAATAATATTACACCAATAGAATTTATATCAAAAAAATTTACAATAAAAGAAACAATATCAAAAGTTTTAGGCACTGGATTTAGAAATAAATTAACATTTAATAAAATAAATATAAACAACAATAATTTAGGTAAACCTAAAAATATAATTTTTCAAAACATACGATTGTTTATAACTATATCACATGAAAAAAATATAACTATTTCAATTACGATTATAATTAAAACTAAAAATCAACAAACTTAATACCATTCATATATTTTACTAAAATATCAGGAATAAAAAATCTGCCTGTAGAATCAGAATAATTTTCAATTAATGCAAGTAATATTCGACCAACAGCCAACCCAGACCCATTTAAAATATGAGGATAATAAAAACTACTTTTATTTTTAATCTTATAACCCATTCTATAAGATTGAAAAGATTCTGTATTACTACATGACGAAACTTCAATATACATTTTTCTTTTTGGAAACCAAACTTCAAGATCATATGTTTTTGAAGCCGTAAAACCAATATCACCAGAACATAATGATAACACACGATATGATAAATTCAAATTTTGTAATACTGTTTCAGCATGCCATACTAATTGCTCAAGATTATTATACGACTCATTAGGTGATACAATATTTAACAACTCAACTTTATCAAATTGATGTTGCCTAATTAACCCTTTCACTTTATAACCATAACTACCTCTTTCTTTTCTAAAGCACGCAGTTTTAGATACAAATTGTAACGGTAATTTAAGATTTTTAACATTCATATTTAATAACATATTAGATAACACAACTTCTGCTGTTGGTATTAACCAAAAATTTGTACCAGAAATATTAAATTGATCATTATAAAATTTTGGTAAATGACCACTATTAAACATAGATTGTGTATTTACTAAAAGCGGGGAACATACCTCCATATAACCATGTTTAAAAACATGTAAATCTAACATATAATTACTTAACGCCCTATGCAATGATGCTAAAAAATCTTTCAAAATCACAAAACCAGACCCAGTTATTTTAGACGCCAAGCTAAAATCTAAATATTTCTCACACGATTCTAAATCTTTTAATAATTTTATTTCAAATATATTAAATTTATATGACTTAAAAAAACATCTAATTTCTAAATTATTATAATCATATTTACCCAAACAAACAGAACTGTCTAAAACGTTAGGAATTAATAATAAATACATTTTAAATTTATGCTCTAAATACTTTAATTTAAATTTTTGTATACACATTATTTTTTTTAAAAAAAAGTTTTCAATTAATAAAAACGAATCTTTCAAATTATTATCTTTTAAATTTTTTATAAAAAAAGATATAAATTTATATTTATATCTTAATGTATATAATCTTGTTTTAATTTTTCTTATCTTAAAATCAAAATTATAAAAAAAAATATAATTTAATTTAAAAAATCTTTTATCAAAACTATCAAAAATTTTACTATCAAACTCCCTTAATAATTGTATATCAATCATAAACAAATCTTAAAACTGCAATTTATTATCAAAAAAACTATCATTAGTATCATTAATATCCTTTTTACTATCAATAGATAATATATCATCATTATCTATAGATTCATCTTTATCCTTATCTTTATCTTTATCTTTTTTAAAATCAATCACAATAATACTACTAGCTACTATATTTGTTGAAAATTTAATATCACCATTAGGTGCTGTCCATTTATTAGTTCTTAAAGCGCCTTCCAAATAAACACGCGACCCTTTATCAGAAAATTTATATACTGTATTAGCCAATTGCCCGAAAAACACAACTCTATGCCACTCACTTTTAATATTATCTTTACCCTTCCAATGTTCAGTAACTACACTAATAGATACAATTTCCAAACCTTTCTCACTATGTTTCAATTCAGGAGCACTACCCAAACAACCCAGAATACAAATCTTATTTAAACTTTTCATTTTTTTTCCTATATTTAAAATTATTTACCATGACAATATTTATATTTCTTACCAGACTTACAAAAACACAATTCATTTCTACCAATTTTCAAGTCATTTCTAATAAACGGCCTTTTTTTAATCATCTCATTATTATTTAAAGCAATATTATTTTTCTTATGTTCAAAATTTAATGATGAAAAATCTACAGACTTCTTATCTAAATCAATAGTATTATCAAAAACAAATTTAAAAAAACAACTAACAAATTCCATTTTTATAGCACTCAACATGTCAAAAAACAAAACAAACGCTTCCCTTTTGTACTCTATTTTAGGATCCTTTTGCCCATACCCTCTTAAATGTATACCAGATTTTAAATAATCTAAATTAATTAAATGATCTTTCCATTTTAAATCTAAAATATTAATAAGCAATGATTTTTGAAAATCGTTAATATATAAAATATTTTTATTATTTATTTTATCCAAATAAGATTGCAATAATCTATCAAAAAATAATTTATTAAAAAAAATGCTATCATTTGTTTTATAATCTTCAATACTAATCTTAAAACCAAACTTTAAATTAAATGATTCAACAATATTAACGCACTTAACATCCCTATCAATAAAATCAGATACAAACGCTGCAACAACATCAAATAACAACTCTTTAATTAAATTAATAATATCATCAGAAAAAATTACCACATTTCTATAATTATAAAAAACTATTCTTTGTTCATTTATAATATCATCATATTCTAATAATTGTTTTCTAATATCAAAATTATTAGCCTCTATTTTTTTTTGAGCGTTTTCTATAGAGCTAGTTATTAATTTATGACTAATAATTTCACTATCAGATGTTTTAAATTTATTTAAAATAAACATAGTTTTATCACCAACAAATATTCTAATCAAATCATCTTCTAATGATAAATAAAATTGAGTCGACCCAGGATCACCCTGCCTACCAGACCTACCTCTTAATTGATTATCAATACGCCTAGATTCATGCCTTTCAATACCTATCACTCTCAAACCACCTAAAGTAATAACTTTATTATAATTATCTATATACTGTTTTGATTGTTTATCAAAACCACCTAAAACAATATCCGTCCCTCTACCAGCCATGTTAGTTGAAATAGTAACAGAAAACAATCCACCTGCCTCAGATATAATTTTAGATTCTGTATCATGATATTTAGCGTTTAAAACATTATGTTTTATACCAACATCTTTCAATAGTCGTGATAAAAATTCTGAAATATTAATTGATGCTGTTCCAACTAAAATGGGTCTACCACATTCAAAAGATTTTTTAATATCTAAAACAACAGCTTTAAATTTAGCTTTTTTAGTTAAAAAAATAACATCACTTTGATCAACTCTAATACATAAACTATTTGTTGGTATTACAACAACATCTAAATTATAAATACTTTCAAATTCAATAGCTTCTGTAATAGCAGTACCAGTCATACCAGATATTTTTTTATATAATCTAAAATAATTTTGAAAACTTATTGATGCTAATGTTTGATTGTTACCTTTTATAATTAATTTTTCTTTTGCTTCAATTGCTTGATGTATACCATCACCCCAGCGCCTACCATCCATAACACGCCCTGTATTTTCATCAACTATTAATACTTCAGACTTTTTAATTATATAATCAATATCTTTTTTAAAAAAATAATGCACTTTTAATGATGCATATACCGTATATAATAATTCTATATTTTTAGGATCATATAAACTTACATTATTATTTAATAAATTATATTTTTTTAAATATACCTCAACCTGATTAAACCCAGATTCTGTTAAATAAACCTGTCTTCCTTTTTCATCTATTGTTAAATCATTTTTAAAATTATTATCATTTAAAAAAAATAAATTTTTTACCAACCTATCAACAAAATTATATAAATTTTTATCAACCTTATCTGGAATTGATATTATCAAAGGTGTTCTAGCCTCATCTATTAAAATAGAATCAACCTCATCTATTAAAACGTAAAATAAATCATTTTGAACCTTCTCATTTTTAGATAATACAATATTATCTCTTAAGTAATCAAAACCAAATTCACTACTAGTTCCATATACAATATTAGACCGATAGGCAGACTTTTTATCATCAAACGAAATATCAGATGTATTAATACCAACAGAAATACCTAAAAAACTATACACTGGCCCCATCCACACTGCATCACGCTTAGCCAAATAATCATTCACAGTAACAACATGAACAGATTTATTTATTAAAAAATATAAACATGCTGGCAATGTAGCTATTAATGTTTTACCCTCACCTGTTGATACTTCAGAAATCTTCTCATCATATAAAGAAATACCTGACAAAATTTGAACGTCAAAATGTCTCATATGTAATGTTCTTTTTGCCACCTCTCTTACAATAGCAAAAACCAAAATTAATAACTCATCTAATGAATATTTTTTAGAATTATCTTTTAATTGTAAAAACTTTTCTTTTAATTCTAAATCATTTAATTTAATTAAATCATTTTCAAGAAGATTTATTTTAAACAAAATAACCGTATATTTTTTTAACACTCTATCATTTCTTGAACCGAAAACATTTTTTATAAAATTTAAAAACATAATATTTAAAACATAAAATAATAATAATTAATAAAACACAGCATTGCTATAAAAAAACACATTATTTTGAAAATAAACATCTTTTAAAAAAGCGTAACCATCAGTCATTGTATTATAAAAAAAATTACCATCAAACATTAAATCACTTTTTTTATTAATTATTTCAAAAAAATAATAAATAAAAACATCATCTATAAAATATAAACATGGATTAAATATTTGAGATATCAATAAAACAAAAATACCAGATATAGTACAAGGACCAATTATAGGTAATATTAAAAATATAGATTTATAACATTTTATAAATCTGTCATATAAAATATTACATGATATCATACCTAAAACACATGATATATCATACATACCAAATAATCCAAACATTGAATTAATAATAATTCGAACACATTTATAATAATTAATTTTAAAATTAAAATAAAATAATATAAAAGATATATCTTTTATTTCAAAAATATTTTTAAAAAAATTATTATAATTTTTTTTAAAAAAATCTGGCATAATCTTCATATAACAAACAACTGATGGATCTAATAAAATTTTATCAACACCTCTATTAAAAGAATATATTCGTCGATTAAAACAATCAACAGCCTGATGCTTGTTTTCTAACAAAAATAACAATTCAAAGGAAAATAAACACAGACCAAAAATAAAAATACATCTCATATAAAATACACACTTATAGAAAAAAAAAAACCAACACAGTAAAATAAATATAATGGAAAATATATTAATCAATTATATATTATTTATAATAAAATCAATAACTATAATAACTATAATAATTATATTATTATTATTAATAATGTTTATTATATTAATTTCAATATATAATAACAATACAACATATGTTATTAAAAATATAAACAACTATTATAAAAACAAACAATTGTTTTTAATAAAAAAAATATATAATAAAACAGAAGTAAAAAAAATAACAAAAGTATTAAAAAAAACATATAACAATACCAGACAATCATCAAACAAAAATATATTTATAATAGATCTTAATACAGATATACAATTTAAATTAAATAAAAAATTACAAGAAATTATATCATTAATAATTTTAACAGCAAAAAAAAATGATTCTGTTTTTATAAAATTAAATAGTTCTGGAGGATTGGTTAATCATTTTGGATTAGCAGCATCACAATTAATAAGATTAAAAAACAATAATATATCGTTAATAATATCTGTAGATTTAATTGCGGCAAGCGGTGGATATATGATGGCATCAGTTGCAAATAAAATAATCGCTTCTAAATTTGCAATTATAGGATCAATTGGTGTATTAGGAATAATACCTAATTTTAATCAAATATTAAAAAAACATAACATTAATATAGAATATCATACATCTGGTAATTATAAAAGTACATTAAATTTAATAGGTGAAAACACATCATATGGAAGAAAAAAATTTATAACATCATTACACGCAACGCACATTTTATTTAAAAATTTTATAAAAAATCATCGCAAAAATATTAATATAAATAAAATATCTACAGGTGAATATTGGTATGCAATAGATGCTATAAAATTAAATTTAATAGATGAAATTATAACTAGTGAAGAATATATAATAAAAAATCTTTCAACATGTAATATATATGAAATTAATATCAACCAAACATCAATGTTAACAACCATTAATCATAAAATATATAACATATTATAATATAAAACTATTATGGCAAAATTATATTTCTATTATTCAACAATGAATGCTGGAAAAACAACATTATTACTTCAACATAAATATAAAAACGACGAAAAAAACTTTGAAACAATAATATTAATACCATACATAGCAAATAAAGATGGATTAATCATATCACGAATTGGTATAAAAAAACAAGCAATAATACTATTAAAACATACTAACATTTTCAAATATATAAAAAATCTTAAAAAAAAACCAAAACATATATTAATCGATGAGGTGCAATTTTTAGCAAAAAAACAAATATATGAAATAATATGCATTGTAGATATATTACATATATCAGTTTTTACATATGGACTACGAACTGATTTTAAATCACAATTATTTAATGCAACTAAATATTTATTCTCTTTTGCTGATAAAATAGTAGAAATTAAAACAATATGTAATTGTGGTAAAAAAGCAATCATGAATGCCAAATTTAATAATAATAAAAAAATCGTTCATGGAAATCAAATTGATATAAATAAAAAATCATATATACCATTATGTAGATACCATTATTATAATACCACAAAATTAAATTTTAAATAAATAATATATTTATTTTTTTAAATCATGTATTCTTGACGCCACGTGTTTATATTTTTCAATTTTAATATTTAATACAGGTTTTTTTAAAACAATCCCATAAAACCTAAAATCAACAAACATACATTGAATATTATCTACCAATTTTGGCATAATAGGTTTTAAGAACATCAATAAAATTAAAAAAAGATTTATTGCTGTTGTGCAAACCTCTTGCCCCATACGATAAGTAACAGAATCTTTACATAATTTCCATGGTTTATGATTATCAATATATATATTTATTTTATCACTATATTTCATGATCAATCGTATAATACCAGAATAATTCAACGTATCATAATATATCATTATAATTTTATTTAAATTTAAATAATCATTAAATAAATTACTCTCATTTAATTTGCTTGATAACATATAATTATAATTATTAATTATTATTTTAGATGTTCTACTAATAATATTTAAAAATTTACTTATTAAATTAGAATTAATCTTATTACAAAAATCTAAAAAATTAAAATCAATATCAACAATATTATTATTTAATTTATATGCTAAATAAAATCTTAAATATTCTGCATTAAATTGTTTAATAAAATCATTAGCAAGAATAAATGTATTATTAGATTTAGACATTTTAAATCCATTAACTGTTAAAAAACCATGAACCAAAATTTTTTTTGGTAATATAAAATCCACGCCTTTTAATATTGCCGGCCAAAACAATGCATGAAAATAAATTATATCTTTACCTATAAAATGATACAAATTAAAAACGTTATAATTAAATATATTAATATTATACTTTAAAAAAAAATTTTGAATACTAGAAATATAGCCTATAGGAGCATCAAGCCATACATAAAAAAACTTATTAAATTCGCCAGGTATTTTAATACCAAAATACGGAAAATCTCTTGAAATATCCCAACTAACTAAACCGCTATTAAACCACTCTAACAATTTATTTGATATTTGTTTTTGTGATAAACTTATATTAAACCATTTTTTTAAAAAACTATTAAATTTATTTAAATGAAAAAAAAAATGTTTCGTTTGTTTTTTTTCAGGTTTAACACCACTTAATTTAGATAAAGGATCTATTAAATCAAATGCATTATAACTAGCACAACATTTACTACATATATCACCATATTGATTTAATGCAAAACATTTAGGACATTTTCCAATAACATATCTATCAGGTAAAAAAACGTTTAAATTAAAATCATAAAACTGATAAATTTCTTTAATAAAAATAAATTTTTTTTCATATAATTTTAAAAAAAATTTTTTCGATATCATTTCATTTTCATATGAATGTGTTGAATAAAAACTATTACAATTAATATTAAAATTAAATAAATCTTTTTTATAAGCCAAGTAATATCTATTAATCAATGTTTCAGGAGAAATATGCTCATTTTGAGCTTTTAACATAATTGGAGTACCATGTGCATCTATTCCAGAAAAATAAAAACATTTAAAACCAACCTCTCTTTTATATCTTACCCATATATCTGTTTGTATAAATTCAAGAATATGGCCTAAATGCAAATAACCATTAGAATATGGTAATGCAGATGTTACAAAAATATAATTATTATACATAAATATTACAACATTTTTTATAAAAATATACAAAAAAGTAAAAAACAATACAATTGATTTAATAACATTAAGTTATTAAAATAAAAATAAAAACAAAACTATGACAAACACAACACATATAATACAAAATCAAATTAACAATAATAAATTAATAATATATATAAAAGGAACTCCGACATCACCAATGTGTGGTTTTTCGGCACAAATAATCCATATTTTTAATTCATTAGATCTTAATTATACCTATGTAAATGTATTAGATAACATTAAAATAAGACAAACTCTACCAAGCTATTCAAACTGGCCCACATTTCCACAAATATATTATAAAACAAAATTAATAGGTGGAACAGATATAATAATGAATTTATATAATAATAATAAATTAAAAAAAATTCTAACAGAATAAAATATAAAATTATTGACAAAATTAAAATATAATTATAATCTATTGAAAAAGGGTGCTTAGCTCAGCTGGCAGAGCGCCGCCTTTACACGGCGAGGGTCGGGGGTTCAAATCCCTCAGCACCCATTTTTTTTTTAATAGGAGCGGTAGTTCAATTGGTTAGAATATCGGCCTGTCACGCCGGGGGTTGCGGGTTCAAGTCCCGTCCGTTCCGCACAGATTATTAATTATATAACATGATTAAAAAATTTTTTATTTGGATCACTATAATTATCATATCTATTACATTAATGATAAGTGGTAATATAAATTTTGATAATAAAACTAATACTAAAACTAATCTAAAAATAGATAAATACAATATCGATATTAATGAATTAAATAAAATAATACTCTACATACAAAATAAACACTGTTATAATATTAATATACCAGAAATAAATCATAAAATTAAACAAATAATATTAAATGAAATATTAATAAATATTAAAATAGACAAAAAATATTCATCTTTTAATACAAAAGAAATAATACATAAAATAATAACTAATAAACATTTTATAACTGATAAAAAATTTTCAATAAAATTATATCAAAAATTTATAACACAAAACAATCTAAATGAGTTTAAATTTCAAAAAAAATTACTACTATCATTAAAAATTAAAAAAATTAAAAATGGAATCAATTATATTTGTATAAATGAAACCAATCAACCACAATTAAAAACAACATATAAACAATATTCATCAAATAATATGTATATTAATTTAAAACAACCACCTAATAAATTAAATCAATTCTACTTTAATCAAATTGAAAAACCGTATAATAAAAATATTACAAATATATCATTTATAAATATATCATTTAAAACCATTAGTAAACATACATTTATATCGAAAAATAAAATAAAAAAATTATATCAAAAAAACATACATTTATATCAAAGAATTAATACTATTAATATAAACCATTTATTCTTAATAAATAAAAACACTCATTTAAATAAAAATATTAAAACTAATATAAAAAATATATTAAATAATAATAAATTAATTAATATAAACTTATATAATATTAATAAAAATATAAAAATCAAAAATAATAAACATTATTATTTAATAGATAATAATAAAACCAACATAAATATTCTCAAAATAAATACATTTAAAAACAAATATACACATAATATTAATAAAGTTAAACAAGATATCATTAATAAATATATCAAAAATAATAAAATTAAATATATTAATCATATTAAACATAATTATGTTAAAACAAAAGAAAATAAAAAAATTAAATATATTAATCATAATTTTAACTTAAAAATTATAACATTAAACTTAAATCCATATATTGAATATAACAAAATTCAACTATCAAACTTATTTAATAAACATAAAAACACAAAATTAATTAATTTTAATAAAAATAATATTATTTTTTTTGAAAAACATTATATTAATAAAAAACCAAACTTAACACCATCACTAATCACTGATTTAAATTTATACTTTAATAATATAATAGCAGAACAAACTATAATAAAAAATATAATTAAACTTAAAAAAACAAAATCATTTAACATATTACTTAATTCATCAATAAAAATTAATATTAATATACCACGCATAATTAAACGCTATAAACATAATATTACACATGATATACTAAAATATAAAAACCATCATTATATAATACATAATACAACAAACAAATTAAATGATAATAGTAACAATAATAATATAAAATGTAAATATAAGACTGTAATTAAATTAATATAACATTATTATTAATTAAATTTCATTTTTTGACTATTTAATCTTATTTTATACAATATATCTATAAACATCTCATTTTCCACCCCTTTAACAATCCATGAATATAAATTTTGATCAGATTCATTAAGTAAATAAATAAATTTTTTTTGCATGCTATCATCTAATGTAAAATATTGATCTTCTAAAAAATTTAACAAAATTATATCTAACTCCAAAATACCACGCCTACAACTTAAATATATTTTATTAAAATTATATTGTTTATACATGATTATTTAATCCTTAAATTTCATTAATGGAAATAATATAACATCTTTAATAGATTGTGAATTAGTAAATAACATAATCAATCTATCTATACCTATACCTTCACCAGCAGATGGAGGTAACCCATATTCCAAAGCATTAATATAATCACTATCATAATATTTATCTAAATCTTTACCATTCAATTGTTTTATAAATCTTTTTTTTTGTTCTAAAGGATCATTTAATTCAGAAAAACCATTAGCTATTTCCTTGCCACAAATATATAATTCAAATCTTTCAGCACAATCAATTAATATATCAGATTCTTTCGATAAAGGCGAAATAGCAATAGGATGATGCATAATAAATGTTGGTTGAATCAAATTACTTTCAACAAATCTATCGAAAATCTTACACTGCAAATCATATAAATCATATTTTTCATCAACGCTAATATTATTACTTAATAAAAATTTAATCATTTGATGTTTATCATACACATCACGCAATGTTAAATCTTTACAATAAAACACAATTGCATCTATAAAATTAATTTTAATAAATTTTTTTGAAAAATCTAAAATATGATTATTATATTTTAAAATCAAAGTATTAAATAAATTACTCATAATATAACTAAAAAATTTTTCTGTTAATAATATTAATTTAGAATAATTTGAATAAGCACAATAAAATTCAATCATAGTAAACTCTGGATGATGTTTTATTGAAACCCCCTCATTTCTAAAATTCTTACCAATCTCAAAAACTTTTTCAAAACCACCAACTAGCAATTTTTTTAAATATAATTCAGGTGAAATCCTAAAATATAAATGCGAATCTAAATAATTATGATATGTTTTGAATGGCTCTGCGTCTGCTCCGCCAGCTATCTTTTGCATAATAGGAGTTTCAACTTCTATAAAATTATCATTCAAAAAAAATAATCTAATTAATGATATAATTTTATGTCGTAATAAAAATTTTGCTTTAGATTTAATATTAACCATTAAATCTAAATAACGATATCTATAACATATTTCTTTATTAACCAAACCAACCATTTTATCTGGAAAAGTTTTTAAATTTGTTGATAAAATATAAATCTTAACAGCCTTTAATGATAATTCATTAGTTTTAGTAACAAATAAAAACCCTCTTACACCAATAATATCACCAATATTTAAATCAGAAATAAATTTATGATAATCTATTATATAATTAGATGATACATAAACTTGTATCCCATCAGAAACATCTTTCAAAAATAAAAAAGATGCCTTACCCATAACTCTTTTTCTAAAAACTCTTCCACATATATTAAATTTTTTCAATTTAAAATAATACGACGTTTGTTTATAAAAACATATTTTAAGATCTTTGATTAAATGAGATCTTTCAAATTTATTATAATATTCACATTTAAAATACATAAAAAAAACTTAATTAAAAATTTAATATAGACAAAATAAAAATATCTAAATTACCATTCAAAATAAAATTAATATCATTGACTTCCAAATTAGTTCTTACATCTTTTATATATGACTTATCAAATACATATGATCTGATTTGATTTCCCCATGTTATCGACATTTTTTTTTTAAAATTAAAATTAGATGCATTTAATAAACTTAACGCAAAAAATTTAAGCTTTAACTGTTCTAAAGCTTTTATTTTATTTTTATGTTGTGATCTTTCCGATTGACATTGAACTACTATTTTTGTAGGAACATGAATTAATCTAACTGCAGAATCTGTCTTATTTACATGCTGCCCACCAGCACCACTAGATCTAAATGTATCAATTTTAATATCATTATCATTAATAACTAAATCAACATTATATGTTACAGGATAAACAAAAACAGAAGCAAATGACGTATGTCTTTTTTTATTTGCATCAAATGGTGATTTTCTAACCAATCGATGAATACCAGTTTCATGTTTTAACCAACCATACACAAATTTACCAATTACTTTAATTGAAACCATCTTAATTCCAATATTATCACTATATGAAATATCAATAATACTATATTTAAAACATTTTTTATCAAACCATGATAAATACATCTTTAATAATATCTCAGACCAGTCTTGTGCATCAACACCTCCAGATCCAGCCTGAATATCTATAAAAGCATTTAAATTATCATCAATTGATAAAAACAAGGTTTCTATTTCAAAATCATCAATATCATCTTTTAATAATTTTATTAAATTACATAATTCATTAAAAAGAATTATATCATAATCATCCTTTAATAAATTAATCATATCTAAAAAATATAATAATTTAGAATTAATAGACTTAATCTTATTTAAATATTTTATAAAATTAGATTTTTCAAAAAAAAAAAAATTCAAACCACCAACAGTTTCTACAAAATCAAATTTATTAAAAAATTTATTTAATTGACTAACTCTTTTATTATATAAAGCATTATTAAAGATGCACCCTTAAATTATAAAATTTATTTCTTAAAAAAAACAAATATTCATTCAAATCTTTTATGTTAAACATAATTACAAAACAATCCTATTTTTTAAAGTTTCCATACTATATGATAACACGTCACTATTTATATCACCATAACTAACTAATTTGCCACCAAATTCCATCAAAAATTCATTAGCAGACGCAACGTTACTAAAAGGAACGTATGTTAACCCCATTGCCCCATCCTTACTGCTATCTATAACATAAAACATATTATTAGCTAGAACCCATTTATCAATATATGATCCCCACGTTAAATTAGCAAAATCTTGTACAAAAAACGCTCTAATATTTTTATTAGTTATTTTATTTGTACTTTCATAAAAAGCCTCGCGAACCTCACAATAATACGATCTTTTACCATCCTTCCATATTATTTGAGCTTTAGGACCTTGATAATTTACAATAATCATAGAATCACATGCACACATATGGCCTCTGTTTAAATTCATTGGAACAACATCAACAAGATTACTAGACTTTTGATTATAAAATAAAAACATAGAAACACCTAATAAAATAAGAAATAATAATAAAAATTTAATTTTCATTTTGATTCACACTTTTTTAACAGTTTTTTACATTTTAAGTACAATTCATTATATTTATTAAATATTAAAATCGAATATTCAAAATCCTTTTGTGTAACTAAAACATTATTAATTTTTTTACCTATAAAACTTTTAATTTTCACAGGATCATCAGTATTAAACATATTTCGTATATTTTTTTTTATATTTAATAATTCTTCAAATGATATTAAAGTATCTCTAACACTTTTATCTTCTAACATTTTATTACCAAAATATTGACTCACACGATTTTTAAAAACATTATCTTTTTCACACATACCAATACTACTTTTGTTTAAAATTAAAAATAAAAAAAATTACAAAACTAAAAACAACCCAGATAAACATTGATATTAATATATTAACACTATTCAAAATACCAGAATTAATTCCAAACAAATCATTAACATCAAATGGTATAAAAATTAAAATTGATACCAATCGAAAAATTTCAGCTGGATTAAAAAATAATAAAAAACCTAAAAAATTATTAGATAAATTACCATATGACATAATAGCTATAAATGTAAATAATATATCATATATAAATATAAAAAACAACCAAATAAAAATACTTAATAAAATAACAAATGTTCTATCTTTAGATGAATTTGATATATATAAAGCAAAAGCATTAAAAATAAAACTTAACCAAATTGATGCTAAAATAAATTTAAATAAAACAATTATATCAACACCTAAAATACATAAATAAATTGCAATAGGTAAAAACCCAAATAAAAAAGACAATGCAAATATAAAACTATTACCTAACAATTTCCCCCAAAATATATCAAGTAAAGTAATTCTATAAGATAAGATTAAATCTAAAACACCAGACTCCTTTTCAGATAAAATTGAATCATATGACAACATAAAAGATAATAATGGAACAATATACATTTGAAGATGAATAACAGATAATAATAACGCTCTAATATCTGTTTGTGAATAATCACCTGATATAATTTCACCAAAGTATATTATTATTAAATTAATTAATACAATTAAAAAAGATGATAAAAAAAACCAATAATTATTGATATTAAAATTAACTTCTTTTTTTAAAATTTTATATATATTTATAATATTCATGATAAATTTATTAAAATATCTTCTAAAATTTTATCATTTATTCTAATATCTTTAATTTTCAAATTTAAATTAATTATTTCCATAATTAAATCCAAAATAATTTTATTATTTACCCTACCAAATAATTTATTACATTTATCATTTATATTAATATTAATAAATTTTTTTTTAAGTAATTTAAAAACAATATGATCTAAAGATTCACCTAAAACTATACTAATCTCTTTATATAAAAAACATTCATCATAATCAAATGACTCAATATCTATTTCTTTAATTATACTACCATTTGATAAAATCAACACTTTATCAACATTACCATAAATTTCTGTTAAATGATGACTCGATATCAAAATAATTGCACCATTATTAGCCAACTTTCTTAAAACACTATAAAACATCATTATACTTCCACAATCAAATCCATTAGATGGTTCATCAAACAACAAGATTTTAGGATCGCCAATAATGGCCTGAGCTAAATTTAATCTTTGCTTCATACCTTTAGACAACGCTTTAATTTTTTTATTAGAATGTTTTAATAAAAAAACAGTATTTAAAACACCATTTAAATCAAAATTATCATAACCCTTTAAACTACCTAATAATTTTAAAACATCTTTAACTAACATATTTTTATATAATGATAAAAATTCAGGCATAAACCCTAAATCAGATTTAAAATGAACAAAATTTTTATCATTAATTACTAAATTGTTATATACTATTGATCCAGTTTTTAATTTATAAATACCAGTTAAAATCTTAAATAATGTTGTTTTTCCACTACCATTTATACCCAATAACGCTGTTATTTTTCCACCAAAAAATTTAATATTTAAATTTTTTAACACAAAATTATTTTTATTATAAAAAAAATTAATTTTTTTTAATTCTAAACAATCTAAATTTACCATATAATCGGTCTCATTAAAGGATAATTATCAACTATAGAACATTTTCTAAATGCAGGAAATTGATTTTCAATTTTTTGCAATAAAACAAGCGCAGGACTATTAAACATAATTTTTAATATAGGATATGAAAATATAAGCCAATCACTAATATTAGTTACATAAAACTTTTTATCACCTATGTCATCCATATTTAAATCCCATCCAATATAATGCGACCAAAAATTACCAAGTTTTTTTGAATTCCATACAATTTTTCTATTATCTAAAAATTGAACTTGCAATCTATTACTTATAAAATTATTCTCATAAACCAAATTTTCATCACTACCACTATAAACCTTTACACCAATACTATTTTTAACAATATCATTATTTATGATATCATTAAAATAACTACTGCCAAGCAAAATACCATCTGTATTATATAATGATTTATTTTTTAATATTCTACTATATAAAACATCTCTAAAAAACAAACCATGATCAATATTAAAATAAGTTAAATTATTAATCAAATCTACATACTTGGAATACATAATAGCTATACCTATTAACGAATCAGCAACCATATTTGAAACAACATTGCATTTATTACTAAACATATAATGTATACCAAAACGAACATTCATAAATATATTTTTATTAATAGATACTTCACTAGAATTAGAAATATAAATGCCATCACGCCCATTAATAATAAAATTGTTTGCAATTATTGTATCATTATTTTTATATACTTGTATAGTATTACCTCTATCAGACAAAATGCTATCTAAAGTACCAATAAAAATATTATTAAAAACATAATTATATGATGATGCGTTTAACCATACACTAAAACCACATTCAGAAAAATAATTATTAATAATAATATTATTATTACCATTTATAAAAATGCATGCATTACGATCAACCATATCTTTACCACTATTATAAAAATGAATATTTTTTATATTAACATCAGACGCATTTATATTTAATATATTTCCATTTCCATTAGACGTAAGAACAACCATTCCTTTTCCTATAAAACTAACAGACTTATTAATAAAAAAATTTCCATTATAAATACCAGAATTTAAATAAATTATATCACCATTTTTAATATCTTTTAACTCACTTATTAGCTCATTAACATTATTTACATATTTATAATTATTAGAAAACACAGCAAAAGAATTAAACATATATAATAACATTATTATTAAATAAAATTTACCAAAATATACCTTTTTCATATTTTTTTCTCACTACATCAATATAAGCTGGACATATTTTTTTATCATACATTTGTCTAATACAACTAAAACAACCAAAACATTCCATACTATCTATTTTACCATCATTATCTATTGCATTAGACCCACATGTATATTTACATATTTTACATATATTACATGTTCCTCGACGTCGCAATTTTAAAAGCACTGCAAATGATAATAAAGATAAAAAAGCACCAAGCGGACATATAAAACGACAAAATATTCTATATGTAAAAACACTCAAAATTAACAATAAAACAGAATAACCTATAAATAAAAAATTCTCTCTTGCAAAAATACCAACAATCCAAACAGTTTTAAATGGTTCTATCTCTGCAAATAATTCAGCCATAGAAATATTGATAAAAGATACTATAATTAAAAAAATAAAAATTATATATCTCAAATATTTTAATTTATCAAATGATGCAAATTCAAAACTATTATCATTTTTAAAAACTAAACTTCTAAATTTAAAAATAAGTTCTTGTAAAGCCCCAAATGGACAAATCCACCCACAAAATAATGCCTTTCCCCATATAACTGTTGTTATCAACATTAAAATCCATCCTAAAAATATTACAGGTGCCAATAAAAAAATCTTTATATTAAAATCATGTATTATAGGAAAAAGATTAACAATTGATGGTTGGCCACCTTCAATTAAAATACCAATAATATAAATATCTAATATTAAAATAACATTATAAATCGCAGATAACCAAAACTTGCTTTTAACTAAACTATTTCTCATTAAAAAAATAAAAATAACACATAACCATAATATTAAAAATAAAGTAAGATTAAATAATTGTGATTTAAACAATTTAAGCCAATCAGGATCAATTTTAATACAAAATTTTTCAGGCATACTATAATCACTAGCATAATTAGTATTATCTAATAATAATATTAATTTCCAAGGTATCCATGGCTTATACTTAGTATTATTAATAATAAAAAATCCATACTCTCTAATATCACCAATATCCATAATTTCAAGATCGTATATACTTAAAACATTTACATCTCTAAATGTAATAATATTATTATTTTGTTCTATTCTAAATCTATCAAAAATACCACCACGAACAAAACCGTTACCCTTAAAACTCCATTGCCCGTTATTTAATATCATTATAGCAGATTTGTCTGAATTTTTTTTTTCTAAAATATCACCAGATTCCTCTGGATTTAATTCTGTTATAAGATTGTCATACTCTTGCTCACCTAATAAGTTTTTACCAATAGACGGATGTAATAAATCTGCAAAATAAATATCAACTAACAAATCATCTTGATTGTTTTTATCGTTTTCAACTTTATCTGAAGTAAGCGTATAATGTTGAATGGCACCATTATTCAATAAATCATCAAATGACATCTTTATAAATATATCATTTAAACCACCATCACATATTCCGCTTTCATCTAAAAAACCAAAAACTTTACCAACGTCACGTGACGAATCCAAAACAGTTTGATGTAAAATTAAACTTGTTACTGTGGCGCCAAGTATTATTGGAACACCTACTAACCCCCCCTTATCCTCACCAACATGTAATTTTTTATTTATATTTTTATTTTTATAAAATGAAACAGCTTCTAATAATTTTTCTATCGGAATACCTGTTAATAATATAGGTTCACTATGTTTAATTAATTTTAAATCATCTATATTACCATTTATATTTAAAAAAATTAACATATCTAACGGTTTTCCAGAATAAGCAGGCAAATCATTTATGTCAGTCGTATAAAAAATATAATTTTTAAGTTTTTCATTTCCATCTATTTCTTCTACTAATTTTATTACCCTTTCATCTTCTGTGAGCATTAATTTATAATTTTTTTGTAATAAAATATTACAATTATTATCCCCACAATCTAAATTATCATTATTTAATGATAAAGAATTTGCACCAGCAAAAGAATTAAAACTTACTAATAAAAACAAGAGCCCAAAAATAAATTTTGAGCTCTTTAAATAATTAAAATAAAACAAATTAATTATTCCTAAGAAACTATAAACCTTCCTCTCATTTCTAAATGCAATGCATGACAGAACCATGTACAATAATACCAAAACAAGCCTTTTCTATTAGCTTTAAAAGTAACAGAAACAGTCTCTCCAGGTGAACAGGCAAAATTTATATTATGTTCACTTAAACAAAAACCGTGTGTTAAATCTTCCACTTTATCTAAATTGGTTTGCACCACAGTAACCTCATCACCTAACTTAACTTGCACTTCTTTTATACCATAATTAGGAGCAATGCTTGACATAACAACAAAAACTTTATTACCATTTTTAACTACTTTGTTAGCACCAAAATCCAAACCTAATTCTTTAACCAATTTTCGTTCATACGCAAATTTTCTATCATTAATATTCCATAACTTAACAGCTTTAATCATACGCCTATGTAATATAATACAATCATGCGGTTCTGGAACCACAGGCCCATCATGTAATAATTTCATTCTACCTTCCCAAATACCTATTAATTGATCATTGTCAGGAAAACTTGGACCAACAGGTAAAAATCTATCTTTAGAAAATTTATTTAAAGATACAATAAAATTACCATCAGCATCTTTTGTTTCACTCATTGACGCATTAATATGACCTGGTTGATAATGAACATCAAGTTTTTGAATTAAATAATCCTTATCACCTTTAATAGCTTTCTCTATATTCCACATCGAAATAATAGAATCTAAAAACAAAGTTGTATAAGCATTACCTCTTCCATCAAAAGCAGTATGTAAAGGGCCTAAACCAACCTCAGGCTCTGCAACCACACAATCCTTTGGATTAATTGATCCATTAACAAAACATTCATCAATTTTTGCTAATGAAACAACAGTCGTTGTTGGTGATAATTTTCCAGAACATATTGCATATTTACCATCAGGTGACATATTCACGCCATGTGGATTTTTAGGAACAGGAATATATAAAACATACGGATTTTTACCCCTGCCATCAATAATAGGTGCATCTGATTCTTTAAATTTTATACCTTTTCCATTTTTAACAGCAGCCTCTATTCTAGCTAAATGAAAAACACTTAAATGATCTCTATCTGCAGACATCATATCTTCTAATAAGACACCTTCTTCAGAATTATAACATGTTCCCATAGAATATTTACCATAATAATCAGTTGCACATAAATCCAAATTACCATCTATCATAATTTGCCATCTAACTTTCATTGTTTTGGTATCAACGCATGTATGCATTGCAACATATTTTTTAGGATTATTAACATCTCTACCATCATTAGGTAATGGTGTTCTAAATTCAGCGTTACAATAAATTGCTTCTAATTTATGTCTAGATGTAAATACACCATGAGTTCCCTGTGAATATGGTATTTTAGTTATAGCATCAGTTTCCATAACATCTAATCTAATTCTAGCTACCCTGGCAGTACTTTTATCATTAATAAACGCAAATTTTCCATCATATGTACCATCTTTATACGATAAATGTAAATGATGAGTATCTCCAATTGTATAACCCTTCAATAACTTTTTACTATAATTAGTTATCCCCCAACCAAGCGTACAATCATAATTAAAAACAGGAATACGTTTTAACTCCCTCATGGACGGAACAACAATAACCCTGATTTCACCAGACTGTCCTCCAGACCAAAGACCATAATATTTATCTAATTCACCAGGTTTAACAGTGTAATTAACAACCGTCTTTTTTTCAATACGACTTTTAGCAACATTCATTGACCCTGAAGCAAAATAAACAGCTGCTGTAACAACACTTACGCCTAAAGTTCTTCTTATAAAACCACGTCTACTTTCAGATATAACATTATTTTTATTCATTTACTTTCTCCAAAAAAAATTTTAATATAATTTTACAAAGTAAAGGCATTTAATATAATAATAAAAATTTTTATAAACTTTAAGCATTCAGTAAAAAAAAATAAGGTAAAAATATGAAAAAATGTTTAATATTATTTGATACTAATAATACCACACATACATTCACACCATATAATAAAATATATAATATAATTATAATCACCAATAATATTTATCATTTAGAATATAATGCTAATATAATTTATCCAATAAAAATAAATAATAAATCAATAAACATATTAACGGAACTTATAAAATTTAAATTTAATAAAATAAATAATATTATAATAAATACAACATACCCACAATCAGCACATTTGTTTGAACAAACAAACTGCACTAAATTAATAACACATTTAATAAAAAATATAATACATACAATTTATTTAATTAAAACATTAATAATTTTATTAATACAATCTAACAATCCTACAATAAATATTATATTACATGAATTTAATGAAAATAAATTTTTAATAGAATCTCAATGCATTAATAATATTTTAATTAATGTAATGAAAACAATAATATCAGAATACGAAAATATAACAAATTTAAAAATTAATTGTTTTGCTACTAATAATATAAATTTGTTATATAAAAAAACTATATATCCATATAAAAATTTTAAAAAAAATATAAATATATACAATTATTTATTAAAAACAAAGACCATAACTAATAAAATTATTAAATTATAAATTATTTTTTTTTAAATATTTTTATATTAGCACTTTTTGATGAAAAATTAAAATCAAGTTCCTCAAATGATGTTTTAAAATCAAAATATTTTTTATCAAAAAATTTATTGATAAATATTTTTTTTATAATTTTGTTTTCCAATGAATTAAAACTTATTAAAATTAAAACACCATTTGTATTTAAAATATTAAAAATATTATATAAAAATATTTTAAACAATAAAACATCATTATTTATAAATATTCTAAGTAATATAAATATTTTACTTAAAAATTTTTCACTATTATAACACACCTTGCCAAATGTCTTAATAAATAACATATGCAAATCATATGTTGTCTTAATAAAATTATTTTTTTTAAATTTTAATATTTTTATTGCAACATAATCTGCAAATTTATAATCACCAAAATAAGAAAACACTTCAACTAAATCAAAATAATTTGCAAAGTTTAACCAATCAATTACTCTTATATTTTGACTGGAATTCAACCGCATATCTAAAAACGAATTATATTTAAAACCAAATCCTAAATTTAAACTATCATACTGTAATGAAGATAACCCAAGATCAACCACAACACCATCATACAATACCGTGTTCATTTTTTTATTAATTAAAACAAAATGATCAAAAGACAAATTAAATGCATTTACCCTTTTATCAATATGTGACAATTTTTTAGCCAAATTATATGAAATAAAATTTTTATCTAAAACAATTAATTTACCATTATTATTTAAATAACGTAATATCTCTTTTGAATGTCCACCAGCCCCAAAAGTTGCATCAATATATAATCCATCAGATTTTAAATCCAAAAAAGAGATTACTTCATGCAACATAACAGGAATATGCATTATAATACAAAATTAAAAAATATATTAATCATTTAATCAAACTTCACTTAATTCTTTTTTTTTTTTCTTAAAAAGCATATCAATTTTTATTATATAATCATCTATTAAAATTTGTATTTTTGATAAAAATCTTTTTTCATCATCACGAGATATTTTACCATCCTTAGATAATTCTTTAATTTTCTGATTTACATTTCTTCTAATATTTCGCATACTAATTTTAGAATTCTCTGACATATCTTTCATTTTTTTTATAAAAAACAATCTACGCTCAAATGTTAATTTAGGATAAACCACTTTAATAAAATCACTTACAATAATAGGATTAAAATCCATATTTAATTTATTAATTTCATTAGATATAATAGATAAATTACTTTTATCAAATGGTTTTATCAATACCACGCCCTGTTCAACACTTATTACAGCAACTTGATTTAATTTATAACTTGCACCATATGAAAAAATTTTTATATCATCAAAAAATCGCGTATTAACTCTATTTAATAAAAATTTAGATATACTACCTTGAAAAGTATCTAACGACACGTCTAAAACATTTGTTGTATCACATAAAATTTTACTAAACATAATTTAATTTAAACCAACTTCAAATCTATTGAAATCTAATACTGTAAATTTATTATTAATACTATCTTCAACAGATATATCATTATTTTTTATAAATACTTGATTTAACAAAACATTATTTTTAAAAAAATTAGTTAAATTTGTATTAAGTTTTTTTTCACTTTCTAAAATATCTAATGGCACACTATCTATAGAAACATATTTAGGATTCATAGCAACGATTTGCATAGATATATCTAATAACAAAGCGATATCATTATCTATATAATTACTAACATTTATTATAGATACAATCTTACCATATTGTGCACCACCATGAACATAACTAAACATAAAACCAGTTTTTAATGATATGCGCTTTACCATCTTTAAAATAATATTCTCACCAAGTTTAGCTATTAAATTTAATCTTAATTCTTCTAACTGTATATTAGATGTAAAATTATCATAACAATAATTATTATCTTTACTATCTTTGTTAGCCATAAAATAAACACATAAATATTTCATATATTGTTGAAAGTCATCTGATTTAGATACAAAATCAGTTTCACAATTCACTTCAATAATTACACATTGCTTCCTACTTTTATTTATAACAACACCAATCAAACCATCAGATGCATTTCTTAATGATTTAACAGCTGCTTGCAAAACACCAATTTTTCTTAAATATAAAATTGAATTAGATATATCTAAATTATTTTTAATTAAAGCTTTTTTACACTCAAGAATACTAATACCTGTTTGAGCTCTAATTATTTTAATCTTTTCAATAATGCTCATTTATGTTTCCTTTTTTTGCCCTCTTGTAATTTTAATATATGTTTTGAAATAATATTTAAATAAAAATTTATTGAATCAGTTGAATCATCATTACCTGGAATAAAATAATCAACATCATCTGGATTACTATTAGTATCAACAATACCAATAATAGGAATTAATAATTTTTTAGCTTCCAATAACGCAATTCTCTCATATTTGACATCAAGAATAAATAATGCGTCTGGCAATTTAGTCATTTTTCTAATACCATCAAAATTTAATTTAAGTTTTTTTAATTTTTTTTGTTCATTTAATATTTCTTTTTTTGTTAAATGAATTAATTTGTTTTTATTAAATTTATCCTCTAATTCATCTAAAGTTAATATAGATTTTCTTATAGTTTTATAATTAGTAAGCGACCCACCAAGCCAACGAAAATTAACATACGGCATATTCATTTTTTCAGAATACACTTTTATCAAACCAGATGCCTGTCTTTTTGTACCAACAAATAAAATAACACCATTATTTAATATAATTTTTTCTATAAAATTTAACGCGTTACGCATAAACTTTAATGTATAATCTAAGTTAATAATGCTCATTTTATTATTAACAGTATGTATATATTTAAACATTTTAGGCGAAACAAACCTATTAAGATGCCCAAAATGTATTTTTGCTTTAAATAAATCTGAAACTGTAACTTCTTTCATAAATATTACCTAAATAAATTATTTATATTCAAAATATTTATTAATATAATATAGGAATTTAAAATAAAATAAAAGGTAAATAATGTACAATAAAATAAAAAAAAATATAATTAAAATAAAAAGTATGAATAATGAATAAAATACCAATAACAAAAACTGGTTTTAATGTTCTTAAAAAAAAATTAATAAAATTAATAAAATATACACGACCAAAAATAATAAATGAAATTAAAACAGCAAGAGATTTTGGTGATCTAAAAGAAAATGCTGAATACCATGCAGCTAAAGAACAATTATTAATTATTGAAAATAAAATAAATGATTTAGAGAAGAAAATATCTTTATCAAACATCATAAATATTGATCATATAATAAATAAATCTATTATAGCCTTTGGCGCAACAGTTGATATACAAAAAATTAACACTAATCAAATAATGACATACCAAATAGTCGGTGAAACTGAAACAAATTTAACAGAAAATAAAATATCTATAAAATCACCAATGGCACTTGCTTTAATCTTAAAATCGAAAAACGATATAATAAATATTAAGGCAAATAGACAAAATATGCAATACAGGATTATAAATATAACATATATATAAATGTATTTTTAAAAAATATAATGTGCGTGATGAATTTTATAACATATATATGTACTGGAGACATTATTTTGAATAAAATGTTAAAATATATAATTATATGGTCAATCATCGGAGCAATATTAATTTTAATATTTAATAATCTTGGCCCTAATTATAACAATCAAAAAAAAATAACATATTCACAATTTATAAAAAAATTAAATGATTTTGATATCAAACAAATTACTATAGATAAACAACTAATAGAAGGCATTACAAAATATGATCAATATTTTACAACATATTCACCAACAATATTAGATCAATATACCATAGAAGAAGAGTGGATTAATAAATATAACATTAATATTAAAAGCAAGCAACCAGAACAACAAAGCATGTTACTACATATATTTGTAAGCTGGTTTCCTATAATAATTTTTATAGCAATATGGATATTTTTTATGCGTCAAATGCAGGGCGGTGGTAAGGGTACAATGTCTTTTGGTAAAAGTAAAGCTAAACTAATCAGTGATGAAAATATTAAAACAACATTTGCAGATGTTGCAGGAATAGATGAAGCAAAAGAAGAAACAGAAGAATTAATAGACTTTTTAAAAAATCCATCTAAATTCAATAATATAGGCGGCAAAATTCCTAAAGGTATATTATTAACAGGACCACCTGGAACAGGCAAAACATTGCTAGCAAAAGCTATAGCAGGTGAAGCTAAAGTACCATTTTTTACAATTTCCGGATCAGAATTTGTAGAAATGTTTGTTGGTGTAGGCGCTTCCAGAGTTAGAGATATGTTTGAACAAGCAAAAAATCATTCACCATGTATCATTTTTATCGATGAAATTGACGCTGTTGGTAGACATAGAGGGTCTGGATTAGGCGGTGGACACGATGAACGAGAACAAACGTTAAATCAATTGTTAGTAGAAATGGATGGATTTTCTGAAAATACGGGTGTAATAATAATAGCAGCAACAAATAGACCAGATGTACTAGATCCAGCATTATTAAGGCCTGGTAGATTTGACAGACAAGTAACTGTAAGCCTGCCTGATATAAATGGTAGAACAGCTATTTTAAAAGTTCATATTAAAAAAATTTCTATATCAAAACATGTTAATTTAAATTTAATTGCACGAGGAACCCCAGGATTTACTGGAGCTGATTTAGCTAATTTAATAAATGAGGCAGCACTTTATACAGCACGATTAAATAAAATAGTTATAACAATGGAAGCTTTAGAAACAGCAAAAGATAAAATCTTAATGGGTAAAGAAAAAAAATCTTTAATATTAAGTGAAACGGAACGTAAAATAATAGCATATCATGAATCCGGGCATGCTATCGTTGGATTGCTCAGCCCAGAACATGATCCAATATATAAAGTAACAATGATTCCTAGAACAATGGCTCTAGGTGTAACAATTTTTTTACCAGAAAAAGATAAATATTTATACAGTAAAATACAATTAGAAAGTCAAATCACTAGTTTGTTTGGCGGAAGAGTTGCTGAAGAATTAATTTTTGGTAAAAATCATATAACAACAGGCGCATCAAATGATATAAAAAAAGCTACAGATTTATCACGAAAAATGGTAGTTGAATGGGGGTTGTCAGAAACAATTGGGCCAATAAATTTTTTCGAAAATGACGAAGAAGTGTTTATAGGTCATCAAATGAATAAACACAAAACAATATCAGACCACACAATTAATTTAATAGATCAAGAAATAAAAAAAATAATTACACTATCATATAATACTGCAACTGAAATTTTAACAGATAATATAGATAAATTACATGATATGGCAAATGCATTATTAAAATACGATACAATAGATTTAGATGCAATCTTAAATATAATGAGTGATGATAATACAGGTATTAATAATGATTAATTTGTTTTTAACACTACATTTAATATGTTCAATAATACTAATTATTTTTATACTCATTAATAAGGGTAAGGGATCAGATTTAGGCGCTATAAATCAAAATAATGAACTATTAAGTCATAAAGATTCAAATTCTATATTAAATAAAATAATAATAATAATAGTTTTATTATCACTATCAATTAATATATCACTTACTTTTTTAAATAAAAATGCTTCAGAAAAATCAGGTAAAACCATTGTAGATTTATCTAAATATCAATTATATTATAAATAAGCCGATGTGGTGAAATTGGTAAACACGCTGTCTTGAGGGGGCAGTGACTTAATAAGTCATACCGGTTCAAATCCGGTCATCGGTAATAAATGTTAAAACTAAATAATGAAATCAATAGAATTAGAAAATATCTTTATAAATTACTTTAAAAAAAATTGTTATCATATTATTAATGAAGCACATTTAATACCAAAAAAAGATCAAACATTACTTTTCACAAACTCCGGAATGGTTCAATTTAAAAATATTTTTTTAGGTTTTGAAAATATTAAATATGATAAAATTGTCACATCTCAAACATGTTTAAGATTAGGTGGCAAACATGATGATTTAAATAATATAGGTAAATCAAAACATCACAATACTTCATTTAAAATGTTAGGTAATTTTGAATTTAATAATGTAAAAAAAGAACAAACAATATATTTGGCGTGGCATTTTTTAACAAAAATTTTAAAAATAAATAAAAATAAATTATATATTTCAATACATAAAAAAGATATAACAACAGCAAATTATTGGAAAAATATTACTAATATTAAATATAATCAAATAATATTAGGAAATGATAATACCAATTTTTGGAATATGGATACAAATGGACCGTGCGGCTATTGCACAGAAATTTTTTATAAACTTAATGATAATAAACTACTTGAACTTTGGAATTTAGTTTTTATACAATTTAATAAAAAAAATAATAAATTAGCACATTTAAATAAAACATATATTGACACAGGAATGGGATTGGAAAGAATAACATCTGTCATACAAAAGACATACGACAATTTTAAAACAGATATATATGCACCATTAATAAAAATACTTTCATTTTTATTTAAATCTCATACTAATGATGAATCTATTCATATAATAACCGATCATCTAAAAACTATCTCACTATTAATAACTAATAATATAATTCCTGGAAATGAAAAACATGGATATATTCTCAAAAAACTTATACGTAAAACAATCATTGAAAAAAAAAAACTAACACACCACACAACATTACATGATATTCCAAATGATTTTTATCTAGAATTAGGTATAAAAAATAATACAATAATATTAATAAAAAAAATACTAAAACAAGAAGAATCTAAATTTAATAAAACAATAATATTTGGTCAAAAGTTTTTAACAAATATTATACAACAAAAAAAACCAATTACTGGAAAATTATTATTTAAATTATATGATACTTATGGCTTACCAATGTTTTCTATTACGGATATAATAAAAAAATATAATATAAACATTGATATGACATCTTTTAATGATGAAATGACTAACCAAATTAATAAAAATAAAAAATTTAAAAATACAACTGATTTAAATCAAACCATTATAAAAAATATACCAAAAACAATATTCGTAGGATACTCTACTCTTAAAACTAAAACAATAATTCTAACCATTATTAAAAACAATAATTCTATAAATACATTATTATTAAATGAAACAGGTATAATTATAACACAAGCAACACCATTTTACCCTGAAAAAGGCGGGCAGGTCAGCGATATAGGATGGATTAAAAAAAATAACACACTTATAAACATATTAGACGTAAAAAAATATAATAATATATATTTACATTACTGTCATGTAATTACTGGTAAAATAACTATCAACGATACTATTATATCTACAATAAATAAATCTTATAGAAAACACTTAACATATAATCATTCTGCCACACACTTATTACACACAATATTAAAAAACAATCTTGGAAAACATGTTAAACAAATGGGATCATTAATAAAACATGATTACTTTAGATTTGATTTTACACATTTCACACCTTTATCAAAACACGATATTATAACTATAGAAAATAATTTAAATAATTATATACAAATGAATCTCAGTATTAAAACATACATACATAATGACATTAGAACAGTATGTATAGGAAATATATCCATAGAACACTGTGCAGGAACACATGTAAACAACACTAATGAAATAGGTTTATTTAAAATATTAAAAGAATATGGAATTGGAACTAGTATACGTAGAATTGAAGCTATCACAGGCATCGCAATAATTACATATCTTAAACAAACTGACATATTGTTATCACATATAACACATGAATTAAAAACAAACAAACAAAACATCATAATTAATATTAAGAAAATAATAACTAAAAATAAATTATTACATATACAAAACACAGATTTGTTTTTAAAATATATACATACAATTATAACTAATAATATTACTTCTCATATAACCATTGATAACATTAAAATAATAAACATATTTGAAAATATAGAATATATAAAACATATACAACATTTTGTAAAAAATAATAACAATTTAATAATGTTAATGTATTGTAAAAAAAATAACACTATTTGTATTACTGTATCAAAAAATTTAATAAATATAACAGCAAAAAAAATAATTACACTTTTAAAAAACAAATTTGAAATAAACGGTGGTGGTGGTAAACACTTTGCGACTGGAATAATTAAAATATATAATAATAGTAATATAACAGAACTATCAACTCAAATTCTTTTATATTTAAATACACATTTCAAT
>CAYVZP010000002.1:49617-81329 GCA_964456515.1 uncultured Enterobacteriaceae bacterium | reverse complement strand
AATAAGTAGATAAATCCATAGGACAAATAATATTTTTTGGTATATAACAAAATGATCCATCACTAAATACAGCAGCATTTAATGATGCAAAAAAATTATCTGAATATGAAACAACGCTACCTAAATATTGTTCAATAAGATCGGGGTATTTGTGAACAGCCTCACTAAATGAACAAAAAATTATGCCATATTGTTGTAATTCTTCTTTAAATGTAGTTATAACTGAAACGCTATCAAAAACAGCATCAACAGCAATTCCAGATAGTTTTTTTTGCCCATTTAATGAAATACCTAATTTATTATATGTATCTAATAAAGCAGGGTCTAATTCATTTAAATTTTTAATATTAGGTTTAACTTTAGGTGCAGAGTAATAAATTATATTATTATAATCTATTTTATTATATATTAAATTACCCCATGTTGGTTCATTCATTGTTTTCCATGTTTTGTAAGCGTTTAATCTAAAATTAAGTAAAAATGATGGTTCTTTTTTTTTAATAGATATTAATCTAATTACATTTTCATTTAAACCTGGTGCAATGCTATCAGATTGGATGTCTGTTTTAAAACCATAAATATATTCTTTATTTATAACATCTTTAATATGTGAATTATTCAAAATCAATCCTAATTATAAAAATTGAAATTTTAATAAATATTTTATATCATCAAAATAAAAAAATTTATATGATAGAAAAATTAAAATCATTATGCTTTAATGCGATTATAGAAAAAAAAATAATATTACACAAATCGCTTGTTACAAATGATTTCAATATTACAAAAAGTAAAAATAATACTATAGGTCATTTTCAATTAAATAATTCTATTAAAATTGCTAATATAATTAAAAAGGATGTAAATTATGTTTTTAAGTTAATAATTAATTATTTAACGAAACATAAGATTAATATCAATATAATTAAAATAAATAATTTTATTAATTTTACATTAACAATAAAATTGATAAATGATGAGGCGATATTAATTTTAAAAAAATATAATTTAAAATGTGAAAAAAATAAAATAAAAAAGATAATATTAGATTATTCTAGTCCTAATATAGCTAAGGAAATGCATGTTGGTCATTTAAGATCAACGATAATTGGAGAGTGTTTATCAAATTTATTTATATTATTAGGACATAAGGTAATAAAAATAAATCATCTTGGTGACTGGGGAACTCAATTTGGAATATTAATTAATTATTTAAAAGATAAGTATAATAAAGATATATTATTAAGTAAGAAACAGTTAAAGTTAAGTGAATTGTCTTTATTTTATAAACAAGCACAGTTAAAATTTATAACTAATTTAGATTTTAAAAAATCATCTAAACAAGAGGTTATAAAATTACAAAAGAAATGTAAATTATCTATTAATATATGGAAGAAAATCACACAAATTTCAAAAACAGAGTATAAAAAAATATATGGTTTATTAAATATAACTATACAATATAAAGGTGAGTCATTTTATGGTGATATGTTGCCTGATATAATAAATTTATTAAACAAAAAGCAACAGATAACAATATCTGATAATGCAAAATGTGTATATATGAATGGTTTTAAAAATAAGAATAATGATACCTTGCCAATCATAATACAAAAATCAGATGGAGGTTTTAATTATTCAACCACGGAACTTGCATCTATATATTATAGAATTAAATATCATAATCCTGATAAGATTATTTATATTACTGATGTTGGTCAAAAAATACATTTTCAAATGATATTTACATTAATAAAGAATCTTAATTTAAAAAATAATAGAACGCAATTAATACATGTCCCATTAGGGTTAATGTTAAATATTGATGGAAAAAAAATTAAAACTAGATCTGGTTATTCTGATAAACTAATTGATTTATTATATAAAGCAATAATAATAACTAAAAAAAATATAATAATTAAAAAATATGTTAATATTAAAAAGATTGCTACAATAATTGGAATTAATACGGTAAAATACTCGGAATTATCAAACACGTTAGATCAAAATTATGTATTTGATTATAATAAAATGTTTAAATACAATGGAAACACTGCGACTTTTTTAATGTATGCCTATGTAAGAATATTAAGTATTGAAAAAAAAATAACTAAAAAATATAATTATAAAGATATTATAATAAATATTACAGAAACAGAAGAAATTGATTTAATGTTACATATTTTACAATATAAGACTATATTAATGAATGCGTGTATTGCGTTTAATCCAAATATTATAACATTATATGTGTATAGGTTATGTGAAAAATTTCATTTATTTTTTCATACATGTAAGGTTATAGAGTCAACTAATGAAAGTAGTAGGATCGCTATATGTAATATTACTAAAAAAATATTAAAAATTAGTTTTAATATTTTAGGTTTAAAAACAATAAATAAAATATAATATGAATAATAATATTTTTGATTGTTTATATACAAATTGGTGGGATGAAAAAAAAATATGTAAACCATTACATATTCTTAATAAAATAAGATTTGATTATATAAATGATGCAAATAATTTAAAAAATAAAACAGTGTTGGATATTGGGTGTGGTGGTGGTCTTTTAACAGAAAAATTGTGTTTACATGGTGCAATTGTTACTGGTATTGATAAATCAAAAATATTAATTAAAATAGCGGAAAATCATTCTAATTTTACAAAAAATTTGACATATATAAATATTGATATTAATAATTTATATCATCATAATCTTAATAAGTATGATATTATTACATGCATGGAAGTGATGGAGCATTTGAATGATCAGAATATATTATTTAAATTATTAAATAAATTATCAACTGATAATACAATTATATATTTATCATCTATAAATAAACATTTAATTAGTTATATAAAAATGATTTTATTGGGTGAATATGTATCAAAAAAAATTATTAAAAATACACATAATTTTAATAATTTTAATTCATTAGTTGCTTTAAAATATAATCTAGGTAAATTTAATTTAAAAATTATTGATATTAAATTTATACAATATAATTCAGTAGTAAATGTGGCAAGATTATTTAAACAGATTACATATAATTATATTATAATGATACAATCATGTTAATTAAGAATATAATTATATTACTTGTGTTTATAAATATTAAGTTTGTGTATTCAGATGCTATAAATGTGGCTGTATCATCAAATTTTTTATCAACATTTAAAATTATAGGGTTATGTTTTGAAAAAAAATATAATTGTGATATTAATATATGTGCAGATTCAACTGCACATTTATATAATAAAATAATAAATAATGCTCCATTTAATCTTTTTATATCAGCAGATAAAAAACATCCATTATTATTAGAGTCAAGGTATAATAAAAAGGCTGATATATATGCATATGGGAGTGTTGTTTTATGGACAAATAATTTTGTAATAAAAAAAAATATTATAAGACGATTTAATGATGTAAATAAATTCGCTGTCGCAAATGTACTTTATTCACCATATGGTAAATATAGTAAAATGATTTTTAAGAATTTAAATTTAACAAAAAAAAATATAATTACTGGAACAAATATAAATCAAACATATAGTTTTATAGCATTATATAATGATTGTATAGGATTTGTAGCATTATCTCAGGTGATACATAATAAGATAAATGAAAATTTTTTTTTGAATATTCCAATATATTTGGTTTCAAAAATAGAGCAACGCATGATTATAATTAATAATGATAGTGATAATTTAACTCTATTATTATATAATTATATAAAATCAAATGAGTGTATAAATATAATTAAACAATTTGGTTATAAGATTTAAATGAGTAATATAAATTTAACACCATTATATTTATCATTATATATTTCATCAATTAGTACAATAATTTTAATATTATTTAGTTTGCCGGTGGCATGGTTGTTATCACAAACTAAAAATGTAATTATGAAACGATTAATAGAAACATTTATAGCATTGCCGTTGGTTTTACCACCAACAGTATTGGGTTTTTATTTACTTATAATTTTAAATCCGCAAACAATTATAGGTAAAATATGGTTTAATTTATCTGGAACGCATTTAATTTTTTCGACGTCCGGATTAATAGTTGGATCTATAATATATTCAGTTCCATTTGCCATACAACCAATTCAAATTGCATTTGAAAAGATTAAACAAAATATAATAGATCAAGCATATATATTACAATACTCTAAATTTAAAATGTTTATAAAAATTATAATACCATTATCTAAGCATGGTATAATTACTGCAATTATTTTAACGTTTGCTCATACATTAGGTGAGTTTGGCATGGTGTTAATGATAGGTGGTAATATACCAGGTAAAACACAAGTTATATCAATAGCAATATATGAATCAGTAGAAACATTAAATTATACGTTAACACATACCTTGTCATTAATAGTAATAATAATATCATTTATAATATTAACAATATTATTTAATATAAATAAAAAATGAATATAACAGGTTTTTTTTATATAAAATTAAAACGATTTACATTAAATACAACATTTAATATACATATAAATAAAATTACAGCAATAATAGGTGAGGCTGGGTCTGGTAAAACTACATTTTTGAAATGTATATCTGGGTTACTTAAACCATCTTTTGGTTATTTAAAAATAAATAAAAAAACATTATATGATTCTAGGAATAATATATTTATTAATTCAAATGAAAGATGTGTTGGTCATGTATTACAAAATCCTTATTTATTTACACATTTGTCTGTTTTAAATAATATAAAATGTGGTGTAATAGAAACAAATAAATGTTATATAACATTTTCTAATATTATCACTTATTTGAATCTTAATAAGTTAACAAATAGAACAATAGAAAATATTTCAGGTGGTGAAAGACAACGTATTATAATAGCACAAATAATGTTAACACAACCAAAAATAATTTTGCTTGATGAATCTTTTTCATCTCAAGATATAAATATGAAAAAAAAATTAATGATTTTTTTTAAAAATATAAATAGAGAATATAAGATACCAATTATATATGTTTCACATAATATATATAATATAAAAAAATTTGTTGATTCAATAATTTTTTTTAAAAATGGTAAAATAGTAAATATGTAAAATTAACAAATTTTACATTTAATATTTCTATTTAAATTTAATAAAGTAAAATTTAACGTTTTTAAATTTAAAATAAATAATTTTGCTTCTAATGTAGAATATTTTTTTTTAATATTATTATTTAATAATATTTTAATTGATTCGCTAGCTTGTATAATACCAATAATTCCGGCAATTGGCCCAAAGATACCAAAATCTAAACAATCAAATGTTTTAAAATTATTATATATACAACGATAACATAAAACATTTTTTTTTAAAACAGATACATACCCGCCAAACCCTGAAACAGCTCCATGAATAACTGGAATATTTAATTTAATAGCATGATCACTAATAAGAAATTTTGTTTCTAAATTGTCAGTGCAATCTAAAATTAAATCATAGTTTATAAAAATATTATAGCAATTATTATAATATAGTCTATCAGAATATATAATTATATTGATTTTAGAATTGATTTTTTTAATATATTTTTTTACACATATAACTTTTTTTTTACCTATATTTGATTCATTAAATATAAATTGTCTATTTAAGTTACTTATATCGACACAATCAAAATCTATAATGCCTAACATACCAATACCAATCATAGATAAGTATGTTAACGCTGGAGATCCTAAACCTCCAGCACCTATGCACAGGATTTTAGATTTATGCAATATATCATGACCATATAAACCGATGTCTGGTAGAACTATATGTCTAAGATATCTAGAGTAAAGGTTATACATTTATTATGTTAATCATTTGAAAAAAAATTTAAACAAATAATTAAAATACTAGAAAAAATATTATATATATTTAAATATAATGATATTGTTGCCATAATATAATTTGTTTCTGTGCCATTTAAAATCATACTAGTATTATATAGAATACTAGCAGAAGAAAATATAATAATTAAACTAGAAATAATTAATTGTAATATTGTTAAATTAAAAAAATAATTAGCTATAATAAGTGCGAAAATTAAAAATATTCCAATAATTAAAAAATTGTCTAAAAAATTAAATGTTCTTTTAAATAAAAAAACGTATAATGATAAACATAAAAATAAAGCACCTGTTGATAATAAGGCAAACAATAATAATATTTGACCGCTTTCATTTTGTAATATATTATTTAAAATTGTGCTTAAAGATAATCCAAGAGAACCGGAAAAACCAAAAACCAAAAAAACTCCAATAATACTATTTTTAAAAATATGTAATAATATAAGAAAGATTATTGGAATTAAAAAAGATAGATAACCAATATTAAAAATAGAATATTTGATTCCCATAAATGCTGTAAAAGCGCTAAATAATATAGTGGCAGATAATAAAATATATGTATTACAAATAAGACTATTAATTTTTAAATTATCTTGATCTTTAATGTTTTGAAAAGTACTAATATTTTTATTATTAAATATTCTCATCATCTTCATATCTTTCATCGATTAAAAACATTGGTTGTAATAGAATAATTGCATCATAATTATTAGTATTAATTACATGTGTTATTAAATCTCCGCTAATTTCGTATCCTTGTTCTATAGCTAAAGCAATTTTATTTTCGAAATCTTCAATGTTATCAAAATGACCTTTAATTATTATGCATGGTTTCATAATTTATTCCTTATATATTAATAATTTTAATTTTACTTACTAATTCATTTCGTTGTAGTTTGTTTAATTTACTGCCTTTAGCATATCTACTGGCGATTGATATTTCTGTTGTTTTAACTTTAAATATCGTTCCATTATTAGTAATGGTAAATACTATTCCATTTTGTGTAACAATTGCAACGCTAATTATAAATCCTAATGTTTTATTTCCACGTGATCCTATAACGCCTCTGCCGCCAGCTTTTTTTATTGGGTATTGTGTTGCGCAACTAAGTTTTACAACACCACTTGTCGTGCAAGATAAAATTTTAGATGGTATTTTAGTAAGAATATTTAAAGCAACAGCTTGATCGTCAGGGTGTAATCTGATACCAATAATACCTTTAGCGGGTCGTCCAATTGATTTAATTGTATTTAATTTAAATCTTAAAGCTTTACCAAAATTAGAATAAAGTAATACATCAGAATCCTCACTAGCACCTTTTACATCAATTAATAAATCATTATCTGCAATTGTAATAGCTCGTATTCCCGCTTTTCTAATACGTGAAAAATTATTAATATCAATTTTTTTAACAATACCATTTTTAGTTAACAAAATCAAATAATATTTTTCTTTATGATTAAAATGATCACATAATATTGTAGTTATAATTTCATCTTGCTCTAAATTAAAGAATGTTAGTGTATGTAGTCCTCTAGAATATATTTTTGATGTAGTAATTATACGTAAATCAAGTAAATATAATTTACCAAAATTAGAAAAACAAAATAAAGTTGTGTGGTTTGATTCAATAAGAAATGTTTTAACAGAATCATTATGATTTAAATAAGAAAATAATAATTTACCTTGCCCCCCCCTATGGTGTGTTTTATAATCTTGTTCATTTTGAAATTTAATATATCCAGTTTCAGATAATGTTATTATTAATATTTCTTTAGGAACCATTTGTCTAATATTTAATTTATTTTCTCCAGAAATAATTTTAGTTCGTCTAATATCAAAAAATTTTTGTTTTATAAAAATTAATTCAGTTTTTATTATTTTATCAATATTACTAGTTATTTTAGCAAATGATTTATAAAAAAAATAATCTTTTAAAAATAAAATATAAATATTGATAATATAATTTTTTTCAAATTTTATTAATTTACTTAATCTTAAATTTATAATAGATTGAAATTGATTATTAGAAAATTTGTTTTTAGTAAAATAATTAAAATTTAAAAATCCATAATATTTAAATATAGAAAAAATGTTATTATTAGATAAAATAGAATAAACACTTTTTTTTAAATCTGATATATTATTAAATTTGGTTATAAATTTAATAAATACATCTATATTAAAGAGAATACAACACAAGCTTTCTAAGGTATGCATTTTACTTGCAATTTTAAGAATTATAAATTCAATTCGTTTGCTAACAACAATTTTTCTATGTAAAATAAAATATTTAATTAAATCATTTAAATGTAATAATTTAGGTGAGTTATTTACTAGGCATAACATATTTATATGAAAAACATGTTGTAATTTAGTAAGCATATATAATTTATTTAAAATAAGTTTAATATTTTTAACATTATCAATATTTATAAAAATGCTAAGACCGCTTTTATCACTTTCATCTCTAATGAAACGAACGCCGCGTATTTTATTAGTTTGTAATAAAGCTTGAATTTTAAATACTAATTTTACTTTATTAATTTGATAAGGTATTTGATTTATTGTTAAAGAGGCGTATGTTTCAGTAATATTTAAGAAGCCTTTAGATCTAATATTAATTTGCCCTTTACCAAGTTTATATCCGTCCCATATATGTTTTATATCATGAATACTAGCGCCTGTTGGAAAATCTGGCCCTAAAATATATTGATTTAAAGTTATATTGTCAATATTTGGATTATTAATATAAGCTAAACAACCGTTAATAACCTCAGTTAAATTATGTGGTGGAATGTTTGTGGCCATACCAACGGCAATACCGTAAGATCCATTTATTAATAAATTAGGAAACATAACTGGAAAAACTATTGGGTATTTTTCAGTGTTATCATAATTAAAAATATAATCTACTGTATTGAAATCTAGATCTTTTAACATATAATCAGATATTTCTGACATTCTAATTTCAGTATACCTCATTGCAGCGGCAGAGTCTCCGTCAATAGATCCAAAATTGCCATGACCATCAATTAAAGGATATCTTTGAATAAATGTTTGTGCTAATCGTACAATGCTATCATATACTGCTATCTCTCCATGAGGATGATATTTTCCTATAACATCGCCAACTATTCTTGCTGATTTTTTGTAACTTTTATTAAATTTATTGTTTAATTCTTTCATTGCAAATAATGTTCTACGATGAACTGGCTTTAATCCGTCTCTCACGTCAGGTAAAGCTCTGCCAACAATTACACTCATTGCATAACTTAAATATGAATCAATTAATTCATGTTCAATACAAATTTTATTAATTGAGGTCATATAATAATAAAATAAAATATATTAACATTAATCATTTAAACATTCCAAAATTTAATTATATATAATAAAATTTATAAAATATAAAATTTTAAAACAAGGTTATAAAAAATTTAAACATATGAAATTGAATATATTATTTGAGAATGATAATTTTATAGCAATAAACAAGGATATTAACATCTCTGTTCATAAAGGAACAAATAGTATAATAAATGTAATAGATATATTTAAGCAAACTGTTAAATATAAAAAAACTTTTTTGAAATTAGCTCATAGATTAGATAAAAGTACGTCTGGGTGTTTAATAATAGCTAAAAATAAAAATTTTTTAAAATCATTTCAATTATTGTTGTTTAAGCGTGATATAAATAAAGAATATCATACTATTGTTGCGGGGAAAACAAAAAAAGAATTTAGTATACAAACAAAACAGACATTGCTTAATAAGTATAATAATAAAATAAAAAATAATGATACCATAACACTTAGTGTATGTAATACTATTAAGCATTATAATGATAAATATTCATTAATAAAAATAAAATTGATAACAGGTAAATTACATCAAATAAGAATACATTTAACACATATAGGACATCCAATTGTATGTGATCAAAAATATGGTAATTGTACAATAAATAAACAGTTTATTGATAGAAAAATAAATAGTATGTTTTTACATGCTAAATCAATAAATTTTTTTTGTTATGTAAGTAAAAAACAATTTGATATACATGCTAGATATAATTGTTCAGTTAAAAAACTTATAAAATATATAAAAACTAATAGATGAAATTTTTTTAGATTTAAATATCATACATATGAATAATAAAATATAATATAAAATATTATATTAATAAAATTATATAGGTAAAATACATGGCTGTACAGAAAAGTAAAAAAAGTAGATCGAAAAGAGATAAACGACGTAACGCAAATACTGTTTTTAAAATACCAACAGTATCAAAAGATAAAGAAACGGGTGAAATGCATTTAAGGCATTTTATAACTGAAACAGGTTTTTATAAAGGTAAGAAAATAATAAATATTATTAAAAAAAAAAAAAAAAATAAAAAAAAAATATTAATTTTAAAAAAAAAAAAAATTAAAAAATAAATAAAAAATATAATATAAAAAAATAAAATTAAAAGAAAAAAAAAAAAAAAAAAGAAGAAAAAAAAAAAAAAAGATTCAAAATAAATATTGATTTTAAAATAAAAAAAAATTAAAACATCAATAAAGAATGTAATATATAAAATTTAAATTAAGTGGAGAAAATTATGACAGATACATTTGATAGAATAAAAAAAATAATAGTAGAACATTTAGATGTTGAAGAAAATAAAATTACATTAAATGCTTCATTTGCTGAAGATTTAGGAAGTGATTCATTGGATAATGTTGAATTAATTATGGCATTAGAAGAACAATTTGAAATAGAAATTCCTGATGAAGATGCAGAAAAAATTTTAACTGTTAAAAATTCTGTAGATTATGTAGATGAAAAATTATCAAAAAAAGAAGATTTTTAATAAAAATTTATTTATATCTGGAATCCTGTTTTAAAAAAATATTGGATTCCAGTAATTATGTTAACAAAAAATATCACTGAAGGTGTTTATTTTTTTAGATTTTTTTATTTTAAGTTGATATATATCATCGTATGTCATAGTATTAATAGATCTAAATATACCAATCGGGTATGGTGTATCATTATATGTAATGTTAGATAACATATCTTGAATAATATTTTTATTATTAATAGTATGATGTATAATATTATTAGTATTAATGTTATTGTAATCAATTGATGTGAATTCTAATTGTTTATTGATTGTTAAACAATATTTATTTTTTTTACCATATATTAATGGTTTATCATTATTTAAATATAAAATTTTTTCATCTTTTGTTTCTTTATTAGTTAAATTGTAATAAATATTGTTGTTGAAAATATTACAGTTTTGTAAAACCTCGATAAATGATGTTCCTTTATGCTTGATTGCTGCAATAATAATATCTTTAAAATTTTTAAAATCATTATCAATGGTTCTAGCAACAAATGAACATCCAACATTTAAAGCTAAATTTATAGGGTTAATAGGTTTTTCTATTGATCCAAATGGTGAAGATTTGGTTATAGAATTATTGTTTGATGTAGGAGAGTATTGGCCTTTTGTTAATGCATAAATACCATTATTGATAAATAGAATATTAATATCAATATTTCGTCTAAATAAGTGTAATATATGACCAAGTCCTATGCTGAAACCATCTCCATCGCCAATGACTAACCAAACACTTAAATCTGGTCTAGCTAATTTTAATCCCGTAGCAACAGCAGGGGCACGTCCATGTAATGTATGAAAACCATATGTATTTATATAATAAGGGAATCTTCCAGAACATCCTATCCCTGAGATGAATACTACATCTTTAGTAGATAATCCAATTGAATGAAGTGTTTTTTGCATAGTAGTTAAAATAGAATAATTACCACACCCAGGACACCATTTTACCTCTCTACATGATTCAAAATGATTTTTATTTATATCATTTAACATATTTTTCTATCTTATTTTTTAATTCATTTAATTTAAATGGCTTGCCAGAAACTTGATTAATTAATATAAAATCAATTAAATAATGTGATTTTAATATGAAATATAATTGACCTAAATTTTCTTCAATAATTAAAATTTTTTTAAAAGACAGTAATATATTTTTTAAATCCATTGGCAATGGATTAATATAACGTAAACATAATAATGATATAGATGAATAGTTATTTGTTAAATGATTATACGCTGTTCTAACAATACCGTAAACACTTCCCCATGTTAATAAAAGAACAGTGTTTTTAGATTTACCTATAATATTTAGTTTTGTGTAATATTGTGTTATATCATTAAATTTTTTTTGTCTTTTAAGTGTCATAGTATTATGATTATCAGGATCATGTGATATATTTCCAGAAAGATGATCTTTTTCTAATCCACCGATACATTTTTGTGAATTTTTATTGCCAGGTGATAGTTTGTTGCGGTTGTTTATTTTTGTTTGCGTTATATTTAAAATAGTTTTATATTTATTTTTAATATCGTTAAATAATGGAATTTTAAATAATTCAAAACTATTTGCTAAATTAGCATCTGATAAAATAATTACAGGTCCAGAATAAATAATAGAGAGTAAAAATCCTTCTATTATACTCCAATAGCAATCGCTTGGCGAGTTAGGGGCTAGTATGATAATATGTGTTTCACCATGACTACCAAACATAGAGGATAATAAATCAGTTTGTTCAGATTTTGTTGGAATTCCTGTAGACGGTCCACATCTTTGTACATTTAAAATAACAATAGGTATTTCTGCCATAAAAGCTAATCCTATACCTTCCTGCATTAAATCGAGACCTGGGCCACTGGTACATGTGAATGATAAAAAACCGCCATAAGATGCGCCTATAACAGCGTTTATTGAAGCTATTTCATCTTCTAATTGATAAATTTTAAAATTATTACTAATAAAAGAACTTAATTCATGTAATACTTCTGACGCAGGTGTGATAGGATAATTGGCAGAAAATAATGGTGTTGTTAATAAATGGGATGTTGACATAGCACCTAACGAAAAAGCTTTATTGCCAGACATTTTTATTAATTTGTCATTTTTAGATAAAAAATTGACTGATGGTATAATAATTTTTGATTGTGAGATTTCAAGAGTGTTACCATAGTTAAAGCCTGCTAATAAGGCATTTTTATTTGCTTCATATAATATATTAGAGTTTTTAAATTTAATAGATAACCAATCAATAATATTTTTTGTGTCTCTATCAAAAATCCAGGAAATTAAACCTAAAACAAAAAAATTTTTACATCTTTTTGCTTTAGAAATAGATGATATGATGTCTTTTACGCATTCGCAGGTGAGTTTTGTAACAGGTGCTTTAATAACATTAAAGATCTCTAAAGATGTGTCTAATATTGGACTTATTGTATATCCAGCGCGTTTAATATTTTTATTATTAAAGGAATCAATATCAATTATTAATGTTCCGCCATGTTTTAATAATTTAATACTACTTTTAAGAGCTGCTGGGTTAAATGCTACTAATATATCAATAGTATCTTCTACTGTATATAATTTTTTGCTTGATATAGATAATTGAAATCCAGATACACCTGATAAAGATCCAGCAGGAGCTCTTATTTCAGCAGGAAAATCAACAAAAGTATATATATCATTGCCTGATATTAATACACTTGAATCGGAAAATTGATTACCTATTAATTGAATTCCGTCACCAGAATCTCCAACAAATCTTATAACAATTTTTTCAACATAATTTTTCTTCATAATAAATATAAAAAAATTTTATTCAGTATAATAAAAAAGTATAGTATAATCAAACAAACAAATATTAAGTTATAGTGATGTTAAAAGATAAAAATATAGAAATATTAATAAAAAAAAATGATCTACCATTAGCATGCCCAGTTAAACAAACATGGGATGGGCATCCAAAGATATATTTAAATTTATTTGAAAAAAAAATTGCAATATGTCCGTATTGTGGTACAAAATATAAATTAATTGATTAATTAATATTTTCTGTTGATAATAAAATTAATTAAATTTAAACCTATATTTAAATATTTTTTTGAACAATGTAATAAAGATAAAGCTTCTTTAGCTTTATCTGCATGATATAACGCTAATTTATATGTATAGTTAATAGAAGTAGATTTTAAAACAATATGTTTTATTTTTAATAAATCTTTTTTAGAATTGGTTAAAATTATTTCAATAATTTTGTTTTTTATTGTTATATTATTTGAAAATAAGTTTATTAGTGGTAAGGTAAATGTGCCATTTAAAATGTCATCAGCTATATTTTTGCCAAATTTTTCATCATCGCAAAAATAATCTAATATATCATCGATTAATTGATATGTTATTCCAAGATGCAATCCATATTTATATGCTAAATTACAATTTGAAGTATTACAATTAGCGAGTATAGCACTTGATAATGTTGTTGCTGAAAACAGTTGAGCTGTTTTACATTTTATAATATCTAAATAATTTTTTTCTGTTATGTTAAAATTTTTTTTATAAATTAATTGTTTAACTTCACCTTGTGACATTATATTAGTTGTGTCAGACATTAGTTTAAAAATTTTAATATTATTTAAATTAACCATCATTTGAAATGATTTAGTATATAAATAATCACCAATTAAAATAGCTTCCTTATTACCCCATATTTTATTTACCGTTAATGTTTTTCGTCGTTTTTCAGATAAATCAACAACATCATCATGTAATAATGTTGCTGTATGTATTAGTTCTATAACACTTGCCATAATGATATGTGTTTCATTCCATTTTGAATTAAAAATTTTATTAAATAAGATATTAATTACTGGGCGTATTTTTTTACCATTATATGATGTTAAATAATTACCTATATCATTTATTAAATCAATGTCAGATTTTAAATTTTTTAATATATAGTTATCAACGTCTAATAACTCTTTATTAAAATTTGTTTTTATATTTTCAAAAATCATATTAAACTCACTTGCTTGTAGTTTTTATTTAAAAATTATAAACTTTCATTATAATATTCAACACTAAAATCCAATGTATAAAAGCTTAAATTTATTAAAACAAAATTTAGAGCAATATTTTCAAAAAATTAAAAATATTTCATTATTGTCAAAGGATGAAGAATATATTTTAGCAAAAAATTTTAAAGAATTAAATGATATTACTGCAATAAAAATTTTAGTTGAATCAAATTTAAATTATGTAATTAAAATAGCAAAAAATTATACAGGTTATGGGATCTTAATTAAAGATTTAATACAGGTTGGTATTATAGGATTAATAAAAGCGATACAAAATTTTAATCCTGAAAAAAAAATACGATTAATATCATTTGCTATTTATTGGATTAAATCAGAAATACATGAATATATTGTTAAAAATATTAAAATAGTTAAAATAGCAAATACTAAAAATCAAAAAAAAATATTTTTTAATTTAAAAAAATTTAAAAAAATAGGTTGGTTGAATACAAATGAAAAAATTGTAATATCTAATTTATTAAATGTAAAAAAACATGAAATTGATCAAATGGAATTAAGTTTAAATAAATATGATATTGCAATTGAATTTAATGATACAAATTTTAATAAATTTAAATTAAATATAGAGACACTAAGTAATAGAAAGGATCCGTTGATTATACTTGAAAATAATAATTGGAAAAATTTTATTAATATACATTTTAAAAATGCATTTAACAAGTTAGATAAAAGAAGTCAAAATATAATTACATTAAGATGGTTAAATGAAAAAAAGTATACATTAAAAAAATTATCTAAAATATATAAAATATCATCGGAAAGAATTAGGCAAATTGAATTGAAAGCAATTATGATATTAAAAAATAAAATAAATATAGTAAATAAAAACAAATAATATATAAGTAGCATGAAATAATTTAAATAATGAATATTAACGATCTTAAAAAAAAAACGTTGTCAGAATTAATTCAAATATGTAAACATCTTAATATACATGATATAAATATGATAAAATATCAAGATATTATATTTACAATACTTAATGAAAAAATTAAGAAAGGAGATAGTATATATGTTAGCGGTATTTTGGAAACGTTGTATGATGGATTTGGTTTTTTAAGAACATCTAATCAATCATATTTGGCAGGGTTAAATGATATATACGTTTCTCCAAATCAGATAAAAAAATTTAATTTAAGAACAGGTGATAATTTAAAAGGTAAAATACGTTTACCAAAAAATAGTGAGAAATATTTTGCGTTGTTAAAAGTAGATGAAATAAATAATGAATTGTCAGAATTAAAACAAAATAAAGTAATTTTTGAAAATTTAACTCCCTTACATGCATGTGAAAAATTTAAATTAGAAATTGGAAATGGTAGTTCTGAAGACATAACATCACGAATAATAGATATAATTGCGCCGATAGGTAAGGGGCAAAGAGCTTTATTGGTTTCTCCGCCACGAACTGGTAAAACAACAATACTTCAAAACATAGCGTCATCATTAATTATTAATCATAAAGAAAGTGTTGTAATAATGTTATTAATAGATGAGCGTCCTGAAGAAGTAACTGAAATGATACGATCGGTTCAAAGCGAAGTTGTTGCAAGTACATTTGATGAACCAGCAACAAGACATATACAAGTTGCGGAAATGGTAATAGAAAAAGCTAAGAGATTAGTTGAAAATAAAAAAGATGTAATTATATTGTTAGATTCAATAACACGTTTAGCTAGAGCTTATAATACCATTGCCCCATCATCAGGTAAGGTTTTAACAGGTGGTGTTGATTCAAGTGCTTTACAACGACCAAAAAAATTTTTTGGGTCTGCTAGAAATATTGAGGAAAATGGAAGTTTAACTATAATAGCTACAGCGTTAGTAGATACTGGATCTAAAATGGATGATATTATATTTGAAGAATTTAAAGGCACTGGTAATTCTGAAATATATTTAGATAGAAAATTATCAGAAAAAAAAATATATCCGTCAATTAATATAATGAAATCCGGGACAAGGCGTGAGGAATTGCTAACAAATTTTAATGATTTACAAAGAACATGGTTGTTAAAAAAGGTATTACATTCTATGGATGAAATAGACGCTATGAAATTTTTAATTAAACATTTAAAAAAATCAAAAACTAATGAAATATTTTTTCATTCAATGAAATCTAAAATAATTTAAAAAAAACATAAATATGTTATATAATTTTATCTTTAAAAATATATTAATTGTCACATTATTAATTTTATCAATAGTAATATTAATTATAATTGAAATAAAATTATTTTTTGATTCGAAAAATAGTATTACAATAAATGATGTATTAAATTTAATAAATAATAATACAGGAATAATTATAGATATAAGACATATAAATCAATTTAATGAATCACATATTTTATCGTCAATAAATATACCATATAATAAAATAGTGAATAATTTTAATTTAATAAAAAAACATAAGAATAAAGTTATTATAATTCTTGCTGAGACAGATTCAGAAGCGCAAAAATGTATTCATATTATAAAAAAAAATAGTTTGGGTAACGTAAGGTATATAGCTAATGGAATTAAGTCATGGAAAAAAAATGATATGCCAACAATAAGTATTAAATAAATATTTAAAATTAACATATCAAAATTGATTAATTAAATTTTATTATAAATATTATAAATATTATGACCTATATCTGTTAAAGAATTTATAACATAAATACCATTTTTTTTTAATTCGTTAATTTTATTTTTAGGATCACCTGATAGGCTTGAAATTATAGCACCGGCATGTCCCATTTTTTTTCCAATTGGTGAATATAATCCAGATATATATGCTAACACTGGTTTTGTAATATTATTTTTTATAAATATGGCAGCTTTTTCTTCTGCAAGGCCGCCAATTTCACCTATCATTAAAATTATTTTAGTATTATTATCTTTTTCTAAGAATGATAAAACATCTATAAATGTTGAACCAATGATAGGATCTCCGCCTATACCAATGCTAATGCTTTGACCAATGCCTATTTTAGTTGTTTGATTAATTGCTTCATATGTTAATGTTCCAGATCTGGAGACTATTCCTACAACACCTTTTAAATGTATATTATGTGGCATTATGCCTAATCTACATTTGTTTGGAATTACAAAACCAGGGCAATTAGGTCCTATTAATGTTACATTATTTTCTTTTGTAATTCGTTTTATATATAACATATCTAAAACAGGAATGCCTTCTGTTATACATACAATTAATTTTATATTTGCGTCAATTGCTTCTAAAATAGAATCTTTACAATATTTTGCTGGAACAAAAATGATACTACTATTAGCATGAAGAGCATTTACAGCGTCTTTAACTGTATTGAAAATTGGTTTATTTAAATATGTGGTTCCACCTTTTCCTGGTGTAACACCACCAACTATATTTGTGCCATAATCTAATGAAATTTTTGAATGATATAATCCACTTTTGCCTGTAAATCCTTGAACAATAATTTTTAAATTATCATTTATTAAAAAACTCATATATTCCTCTTTGATAAATTAATAACCGTTTTAACAGCTGATAAGAAATCTAATATAACTGTTATATTAAATGATGATGATTTTATTATATTTAATGCTTCATCACACATATTTCCAACTAATCTTATAACAATAGGTATATTAATATTTAATTGTTTTAATGATGTAATTAAACTTTTTGCAATTAAATCACATCTAATTATTCCACCAAAAATATTAATAAAAATAATATTTATATTTTTATTTAATAAAATAATATTTATAGCATTTAAAAACGTATTTTCAGAAGCTGCTCCACCTATATCTAAAAAATTTGCTGGATTTCCATTATTTATTTTTATTAAATCCATGGTTGCCATGGCAAGGCCAGCACCATTAACAATGCATCCAATATTACCAGATAAGGATATATAATTTAAATTATATTTTTTTGCTTGAGTTTCAATGGTATCATCCTGCCTATAATCATATAATTCAAATAATTTTGTATTTTTATAATAAGAATTATCATCAATATCAAATTTGGCGTCTAAACAAACAAAATTTGTGTTATGTAAAACAAGTGGATTGATTTCTAATAAATTTAAATTATTTTTTAAAAAAATATTTAAAAGGTTAGAACATAATAATTTTAATTTTATAAAATAATTATTATTTAATTTTAATGTATTTAAAATACATATAATTTGATAATCACATATACCAAATAATGGATCAATTTTAAATTTACTAATATTGATAGTAATATTATTTTCTATATTTATGCCACCATTTTTAGATGCTAATAAAATTATTGATTCAGAATCTCTATCTAATAATAAAGAAAAATAAAATTCTTGCTCAAATTTTATAACTTGTTCTATTAATATTTCGTTTATAATTTTTCCGTTAGTATCTGTTTGATTGGTATGTAAATAATTGCCTAACATTTTATTTACATAACGTGAAATATCGTTATAATTATTATTAACTAATTTTATTCCACCAAATTTTTTTCTTGCGCCGGAATGAATTTGGCATTTTAATATTAATTGATCACAATTAAAAAATGTAATAATATTATTAATATCATCAGGGGTTTTTAATAGAAATGATTTAGGGATTAATATTTCATGTTTTTTTAATATTTGTTTTGCTTGAAATTCATGAAGATACATAACAATACACTTACCTTACTATAATTTATTTTTATTTATATAATAAAAATTAAAACATAAAAATTTAAAATGATAGATAAATATATAAAAAAACTAATAAAACTAGAAGAACAAAATCAAGAAAAATCTATTAATTTAATAGCATCAGAAAATTATATTAATAAAAATATATTAACATTACAAAGTTCATCATTATCAAATAAATACGCAGAAGGTTATTCTAGGTCTAGATATTATGGTGGATGTAAATATATAAACAAAGTAGAATTATATGCTATAAATTTATGTAAAAAATTATTTAAAGTTAATTATGTAAATATTCAACCACATTCAGGATCTCAGGCAAATCAAGCAGTGTATCTTGCTTTATGTAATCCAAAGGATAAAATACTTAGTTTATATCTTAAAGATGGTGGGCATTTGAGTCATGGGTCTAAAATAAATTATTCTGGACATTTTTATACTCCGTTACATTATAATTTAAATATTAATGGGTATATTAATTATAATCATATATATGAAATGGCAATAAAATATAAACCTAAATTAATAATTGCTGGAGCATCAGCGTATTCAAGAATTATAAATTGGGCAACAATTAAAAAAATAGCTAATAAAACGAAATCATTTTTTCTTGCAGATATTGCACATGTTGCCGGGTTAATAACATCGAATGTTTATCCATCGCCTGTTGGTATAGCAGATGTTATAACATCTACATTACAAAAAACATTAAATGGTCCAAGAGGTGGTTTAATTCTTACAAATAATCGTGTTTTAATAAATAAAATAAATAAGGCTGTTTTTCCAGGATTGCAAGGTGGTCCGTTTATGAATATAATTGCTGCTAAAGCTTTATGTTTTAAATATGCTATGTCTAGAAAATTCAACATGAATCAAAAAAAAACAATAAAGAATGCTAAATTATTATCTACATTATTAAAAAATAATGGATTTGCTATAATAAGTTATGGAACTGATACACATTTATTTCTTATAAATTTGAATAATATAAATTTAACAGGATTAAAAGCACAAATAATGTTAGAAAATGTTAATATAATAACAAATAAAAACACAATTCCTATGGAGCAACAGAAATCTACAATATGTACTGGAATAAGGTTGGGCACTCCAGCAATAACAACACGCGGTTTTAAATCTAAAGAAATAATCCTGATATCAAAATGGATAACTGATATATTAATAAAAAAAGTTAATAAAAAATTAATAAAATTAAAAATAATAAATTTATGTAATAAATTTTCAATATATAACACATGAAAAAAAAATCAAAAAATATAATAATAACAAAAACAATATTATTGCAAATTTTATATAGTGTAAATTCTAATGAAGATAATATAAATAATACTGCAACATTTTTATTACATAAAAAAAATAAAAAAAATGTAAATAATTTTTTTTTAATGATTTTTATAAAAAAATTTAATAATAAAAAGCAAATTATAATTAAAATATTGCATCAAAATACATCATATAATATTAACATTAATGTAATAGAAGTAATTATATTAAATATGTTTATATTTGAATTATTTTTTAATATTAAAAATAATATTAAAGATATAATAATAGAAAATATTATTTTAGCACAAAAATTTTGTTCTAAGAATGCTATTTATCTTGTTAAAAATATATTTAATATAATTATTAAATTATATATGATAAAATATTTATTGAAGTGAATTAATATTAAATTTTATTTTAAATTTTTAATTTCTAGTTTTTTTAAGGCAATAAACGTTACTTTATTTTGTAAATCTTTTTCTGATACTTTGATTCTACCATAATAAATATGTCTAGCATATTTTACAGCAATTAAAACTAATTTAAATTTATTATTTACATTTTTTAAACATTTTTCAACTGATATTTTAAGCATTTTTTTTCCTATGAAATAAATAAAAAAATTTTTTTAGATTGAATAAAGTTTTTTTTAAACCAACTTTTTTTTTTAAAGAAATAAAAAAAAATAATTTATAATTAAATTTTTTTAATATTTTATATAATAATAAATCTAAATTTAATTTATTTATTAAATCATTTTTATTAAAAATTAACCATTTTTCTTTATTAGCTAATCTAATATCAAATTGTTTTATTTCTTTATTAATATTGCTAATATTTTTTAATATTTTTATTTTTGATTTAGTTATATCAAATATATGTATTAATATACTAGTTTTTGATATATGTTTTAGAAATTTAAAACCCAAACCCTTTCCAGTAGTAAAATTTTTTATTATACCAGGAATATCTGCAATAACAATATTTCTGTTAGATTCTATTAATGATCCTAATTTAGGGTGCAATGTTGTAAATTTATAATCTTTTACGCTGGATAGCGATTTAGTATATGTATTAAAAAATAATGATTTTCCAACATTTGGATGTCCAAGCAGTCCAATGTCGGCCAGTAATCGCAATTCTAAATGTAAAAATTTAACAGTAGATTTGCCTCCAATTTTTAACGCATTGGAAAATCTGTGTTTAAAATAATAATTACCATATCCTTTATGACCGCCTTTTGCAATTAATAATATATCTTTATTACATAATAATTCGCCTAGACAAATATTTCGTTCGTTATCATAAATTAATGTTCCTAATGGAACATTAATAAATAAATTTTTACCATTTTTGCCAGTTTTGCAGCTTTTTTGACCATTATCACCATTTTCAGCTTTATAATGCCCCATAAATTTAAAATCATAAAAATTATTTAAATTTTTATTGCCTATAAAATAAACATTACCACCATTACCACCATTACCACCATCTGGAAATTTATTATTTCTGAAACTAGAAAAACTATTTAAACCATTTCCACCTATACCAGATGAAATATAAAGATTAATTTCATCAATAAATTTCATAAGTAATCTTATTATAAAACATCAACATATGTTTTAATTTTCCTGCCTCTTTTAACAAAATTGACGTACCCATCTTTTAAAGCAAATAGGGTATGATCCGTACCTATTCCAACGTTTTTACCATTATGATATTTAGTTCCACGTTGTCTAACTATTATATTTCCACTAAGTACAAATTCTTTACCAAATTTTTTTACACCTAATCTTTTTGATTTAGAATCTCTACCATTTCTAGAACTACCACCAGCTTTTTTTTTTGCCATAATTATAACCTTATTTATTATTTTCTATAGATATCATTTTTAATATTGTATATTTTTGTCTATGACCCATTTTTTTTAAGTGATGTTTGCGTCTTTTAAATTTAATTATTAATTTTTTACTGTCTTTTACATGATCTACTACTTTAAATAAAACGTGTGTATTAAGTACAAATGGTTTGCCAATAATGTTAATAGTATTATCATTAAAAAATAAAATTTTATTTATTTTAATAATATCACCAATTTTAACATTTAGAAAATCAACTTTAATGATAGAATTATTTTCTATAAAATATTGTTTATTTCTATCTAAAATTATTGCATACATAAATATACCTCCAAATAATAAATATTATATTTTTCTATAGGATACTTCAAAACAATTTGTTAAAAACCATTTTTCATTATTTTTTTGTAATAAACATAAATAATTATATAAAATAGTAATTTCTGATAAATAACATGGTGATTTTTTATAAATATTTTTAATAAGAATATTGATAACATTAACGTTAATTCTATTATGTGATAAATTTTCAATCATATTTTTATCAAAATATTTAAATAAATCATAAAATAAAAAATCCCAATTTATTAAATAATTAAATAAAATTTCAGGGATAGATGAAATAAAAAAATCAGTGCCATTACCTTTTTTTATTTTAAAACCATATAATGAAAAAAAAGCCTTGTAATAAATTATACTATATTTTTTTTTTATATTATAATTTTTAAAAAAATTAATTTTTTTTGATATAATTTTACCATTGTTTGAGAATTGCTTGATACATATATCTGATATAAATTTTGATCTAATTTTTACTAAATTAATAACAAAAATTTTGTTATTAATTTCAAAAAAAACTGCAATATTATTTAAAATTGTTAATATTTTATTTGTATTAAAAAACAATTCATTATTAGTATTATTATTTAGTAAATAAAAATTATTTAAACATTCATCATTCTTTTTTAAATAATTATTTTGATTTTTTAATGATAAAAAAAAATCAGTGTATTTATGTGCTGTATTAAATAAGGAATCATATAAAAATGTATGTAATTTATTTGGTTTTAAATATATAAATGTGTTTGTTGATAAATTATATAAAAATTTAAATAAATTAAAATTTATTGTTAAATATAAACAATATGATAAATTTGATTTTGTTGTTTGATTTTTTATAAATATGTTGTTGAAAATATCAGTAAATAAATTAAATGTAACACATCTTTTATTTATAAAAAAAAATTTAAATATATTATTATTATTATTATTATTATTATTATTATTATATATAAATCCCGTTAATTTAAAATTATTATTTTTATAATTTAAATTTATAGATTTCATAAAAGTGTTTTTACTAGTTAATTTTTTTATTCTATTTATTTTAGATGTATTACAATTGCATATTGGTAATGTTAATATTTCAATATTATTTTTATATAACACAAAATGAATATTAAAATTTGATAAGGCAATAATTTTAAATACATCATATATTTTTTTATATCTATATTTTAACGATAGTTTTTTATCATCAATATTCATGTTTTTTATATAAACGGTTGTTCCGTTTGACCGCGTTGTTGGTTCGATCGCTATATTGTTAGAATATTTATTACATTTTATTTGCCAAGCAATGTGTTGATCAAATGGCTTGGATGTTATTTCTATATTTGATATAGATTTAATTAAGAATAATCCTTCGCCTTTAAATCCATAAAAATGTATATTGTTTAAATCTGTTTTTGTTTTAATTTTACTTGTATTATATTGTAATATAGATTTATATAAATCGTTTTTATATATACCGCAACCATTATCAATAATTTTAATGCTATTGTTTTGTAAATTTATGTAGATATGTATTTTAGTACTTAATGCATCACAACTATTTTCTAATAATTCTTTTAAAATATATGATGTTTTATTTATAATGCCATTAGATATTATATTTGTAATAATATCATGTGACAATTTATTTATATTAGATTTTATCATATGTAATACATATTATGCAGACATTTTAAGCAAATGTTAATGTTATAATTTTTTAAAAATTTATTCCAACATCTTTCACATTTGTTATAAGATGATTTATTTATAATAAAAAATAGTCCTTTTATTTTATATTTAGAGAATATAGGTAAATATGTATTACATAAAATTAAATTAACGCTAGATACTTGAAAAGTTTTTGTTAAATGTGTTTTAAATTTATTTAATAAAGAAAACCAAAAAATATTGCAAAAAATAAAAATATTGATGTCTAAAGATGTACCAATTATATATTTTTTTCTATTTAATTCTATATTTTTATTAATAATATCTTTAATAAAAAATATTTTAAGCCAATAAAAAAATAATAATATTGGAAATGTGTTAAATGTTTTAAAAATAATAACATCTAAATTAAAAGTAGATTTAAAGATGGAAAGTGATTCTTTTATATTTAATTTTTCCCACGCCTCTTCAGATGTAAAGCTTAATATAGGTGATATTAATTTTAATAAATTATATAGAATATAGAAGAAGACAACTTGAATATTTTTTCTATTATTTGAATGATAATTATATGTATATAAAGTATCTTTAACTATATCTAAATATTTAGCACCTAAATCTTCAACGCAAAAATTATAAATTTTTTTATAAATTAAATGAAAATTAAAATTATAATAATTGTTTAAAATCTCATTTTTTAAATAATTTAATCGTTTTAAGATCCATAAATCAAATGATGAAAAATTATTATAATTTAATATATCAATTTTATTAAAATCATATAAGTTGGATAATAAAAATCTAAATGTATTTCTAATTTTTCTATAAGCATCACATATTCGTAATAAAATTTCATTAGAAATAGTAATGTCGTGTGAATAATTTACAGATGATGCCCATAGACGTAAAATATCAGCACCATATTTATTAATAATATCAGATGGTAAAATAATATTGTTTAATGATTTAGACATTTTTCTACCTTTATTATCTAAAATAAAGCCATGGCTAAGTATAGTCTTATATGGTGTAATTGAAAAATTTGAAACAGAGTTAATTAAAGACACTTGAAACCAGCCTCTGTATTGATCATTACCTTCTAAACATAAATCATGTGGTATTTTATGATTATAATAATCATACATGTATCTATATACAACACTTGAGTCAAACCAAACATCTAAAACATCAGACACTTTTCTATATTTATTTTTATTTATATTAAATAAATTAAAAACATCACAATTATACCAAAAGTCAGTTCCATATTTTTTTATAAAATTAATAGATTGATTTAAAATGTTTTTAGTGTTTGGGTGTAATTTATCATTACAATCTAAAAACAAAATAATTGGTATTCCCCAATATCTTTGTCTAGATATACACCAGTCAAATCTGTCAGATAACATTGCATTCATTTTAGTTATACCATTATCTGGAATCCATTTAATGATATTATCAGAAAAATACATCATTTTTTTTTTTATTAAATTGAAATTAATATTAAAAAACCATTGTTTTGTTGTTCGAAAAATCAATTCCGTTTTATGTCTCCAGCAATGAGGGTATCTATGTATAATAAATTCTTTAAATATTAATGTTTTATTTTTTATTAATAAGTTAATTACAATAATGTTAATATTTAAATAATAAAGATTAGCAAACATAGTTATTGTATTATAAAAAAAACCTTTATTATTTATAGTGTTTTTAATTTTTAAATTGTATTTTAAAGCGAGTTTATAATCATCGTATCCATAAGATGGTGCTATATGAACACACCCTGTGCCAGAATCATTTCTAACATGATTGCTAAATACTAATGTAATATTTTTTTTGTAAAAAGGATGATATATTTTAATGTTTTTGAAAAATGATTCATTTAATTGGTCTATAATAGTATATTTAATGATGCCAATTTTTTTTAAAACAGTTTTATATAAATTTGAACTTATAATATATCCAGTATTATTAACAGATATAAGTAAATAATTAAATTTTTTATTGATTGCTATAGCCTCATTAAATGGAATTGTCCATGGTGTTGTTGTCCAAATAAGAAACCCAATAGTAGATAAATTATATTTTAATATATTGTTAATTGGAAAAAATAAATAAATAGAGTAGGATTCTTTATTATAATATTCTATTTCAGCTTCTGCTAAAGATGATGTGCATTTAAAACACCAATAATTAGGTCGGTATCCAATATATAAATATCCTGTTTCTAAAATTTTAAAAAAACTTTTAATTATAGATGTTTCAAAAGATTTATCTAGTGTTTTATAATGGTTTTGCCAATCACATAAAATGCCTAGACGTTTAAATGATATCATTTGTAATTTTATTTGAGACAAAGCATAATGTTTACATAATTGTCTAAATTTATTTAAATTTAATTTAGATGAATATTTTTTTTCTACATTTAATTCGATAGGAAGTCCGTGACAATCCCATCCAGGGATGAAATTTATCTTATATCCAGATAATATTTTAAATTTGCATATAAAATCTTTTAAAATTTTATTAAATGCGTGACCAATATGAATATTACCATTGGCATATGGCGGTCCATCATTTAATAAAAACAATCGTGAATTGCATTGATTGTTATATAAATTAATATTATTCCAAAATGAAATTAGATTTAATTCCATTTTAGATAAATTTGCTTTCATTAAGAATGTTGTTTTTGGTAAATTTATAGTAAATTTATAATCCATGAAAATCCTTTAAATCAATTTAAATATTTTTAAGTTTAAAATTGATAATTATTTAATAAAATGATATTATAAGAATGTAAAAATAACAAACATATAAAATAAAAGCTGACGTAGCTCATTAGGTAGAGCAGCTGACTTGTAATCAGCAGGTAGTAGGTTCGATTCCTATCGTCAGCTAGTTTGATTTATTTTTTTTTACATAAAAATAGAATATAGGAGGAGTGCCCGAGCGGCCAAAGGGAGCAGACTGTAAATCTGATGATCGTAAGATCTACGCAGGTTCGAATCCTGCCTCCTCCAAAAAATGTTTTTGAATAAAAAAAATTGGCGGATGTAGTTTAATGGTAAAACTTTAGCCTTCCAAGCTAATAACGTGGGTTCGATTCCCATTATCCGCTAATGATTTAAATAGCCCATATAGCTCAGTGGTAGAGCACTTCCTTGGTAAGGAAGAGGTCGTCGGTTCAAATCCGATTGTGGGCTTTTAAAAAAATAATATGAGGAGAAAATTTCTGTGGCTAAATTAAAATTTGAAAGAAAATTACCACATATAAATGTAGGAACTATAGGACATGTTGATCATGGTAAAACAACTTTAACTGCAGCAATAACAAAATTTTTATCAGTAAAATTTGGTGGTGAGTTTAAAGATTATGGTGATATAGATTCAGCTCCAGAGGAAAAAGAAAGAGGTATAACAATAGCTACAGCTCATGTTGAATATCAGTCTGAGAAAATGCATTATGCACATGTTGATTGTCCTGGTCATGCAGATTATGTGAAAAATATGATAACTGGAGCAGCTCAAATGGATGGTGCTATATTAGTTGTATCTGCCGCAGATGGTCCAATGCCTCAAACACGTGAACATATATTATTAGCAAGACAGGTTGGCGTGCCAAATATTATTGTTTTTTTAAATAAAGCTGACTTAGTAGATGATCCAGAATTATTAGAATTAGTTGAATTAGAAGTAAGAGAATTATTAATAAAATATGATTTTCCAGGTAATGATGTTCCTATAATTAATGGTTCTGCTTTAGCAGCGTTAAATGGAAAAAAAACTGATTTAGGTGAAACGTCTATAGACAACTTAGTGAAGGCTATGGATTCTTATTTTAAAATTCCAAAACGAAGTATAGATAAACCATTTTTATTACCTATAGAAGATGTCTTTACGATTTCTGGAAGAGGTACTGTTGTTACAGGTCGTATAGAAAGAGGTGTTATAAAAATTAATGATGAAATTGAAGTGGTTGGTATAACAGATACTTTTAAAACAACATGTACTGGTATAGAAATGTTTAGAAAAATTTTAGATGAAGGAAGGGCTGGTGATAATGTTGGTGTATTGTTACGTGGTACAAAAAAAGAAGATGTAAGACGTGGTCAGGTGTTAGCTAAAATAAATAGTATAAAATCATATAAAAATTTTAGAGCTGAAATTTATGTGTTAAATAAAGATGAGGGTGGTAGACATAATCCGTTTTTTTCAGGTTATAAGCCACAATTTTATTTTAGAACCACAGATGTTACTGGGGAAATGAAGTTGCCTAACAATGTGAAGATGATTATGCCTGGCGATTCAACAAATATGGAAATAAATTTAATATCACCAGTAGCTTTGGAAGTTGGTGTAAGATTTGCAATACGTGAAGGTGGTAAAACAGTTGGGGCAGGTATTGTATCTTCAATTTTAAATTAACACAAAAGGTCAGTAGCTCAAATGGTAGAGCGTCGGTCTCCAAAACCGTAGGTTGGGGGTTCGATTCCCTTCTGGCCTGTATTAAAAAAAAAATTAAAAATATTTAAAATATAAATTAACATACTATGCATTTTTTAAACAAAAATAATATATACTTTATAATTAAAGAAATAAAACATGAAATAAAAAATATTTCATGGCCAAACAAAAAAGAGATCAATCAATCAACTTTGATAATAATGATTATATTGTTGTTAACAAGTTTGGTGTTATGGATCATTGATTCAATTTTCACTTATATTATTTCCAATATATTATGAAATGGTATGTCGTGCATGTAATTTCAAACAGGGAATATAAGATTAAAGATATAATTGAAGCCTATCTTATTAACGATAAGTTAACACATTTAGTTAGTGAGATATTAATTCCTACAGAGGATATAATAGAAATTAAAGATGAAACAACAGAACAAAGTAAACGACGTATTTTTCCGGGTTATATATTAATACACATGGAAATGGTGTATGATGTTTGGTTTTTAATAAAACATATATCTAATGTTATTAGATTTATAAGTAATAGTGATGGAACTCCTATACCTATTAGTAATGAGGAAGTAGATATAATAATACAATATATTAAGGAAAGTTCTTTTAAACCTAAGCCTAAAAAAACTTTTGAAATTGGAGAATTGGTAAATGTTATTGATGGACCATTTTCTGATTTTAATGGTACTGTAGAAGAAATTAATTATAATAAAAACAAATTATGTATAGGGGTTTTAATTTTTGGACGATCAACACCTATTGATTTAAAATTTAATCAAGTTGAAAAAATGTAAATTAAGAATTATATAATGAAAAAACAAATATCTAAAATAAAAATACAAATTAAAGCATGTGAGGCTACTCCAAGTCCACCAATAGGACCTGCATTAGGAGCAAAAGGAATAAATATTATGAAATTTTGTAAAGAATTTAATGATAAAACTACTAAAAATGGGTTACAAAAGGGCACGATGGTTACAACAATAATTACAATATATTCAGATAAAAGTTTTGATTTTATTATTAAAACGCCAATAACCTCAAGCTTGATAAAAAATATACTTAATATAACAAAGGGTAGTAGTTTTCCTAATAAAAATAAAATTGCTAAGATAACAATTAGTCAAATTAAAGAAATAGTTGATAAAAAAAAAAATGATTTATTTATAAACTCTGAACAGGCTAGCATTAATACAATAATAGGTACTGCAAAAAGTATGGGGATAACAATTGAGGAAAAATGAGTATGAAAAAAAATAAAAAAAATAAATATATTAATTCTAAGTTTGATAGAAACAAGATATATTCATTTAATGAAGCAATCACTATATTAAAAGAATTAACTAATAAAAAATTTAATGAAAGCTTAGAGGCTGCTATTAATTTAAATATTACACCAAAAAAAAAAATGATAATTAAAGGTTATTCTACATTACCATATTTTATAAAAAAAAGTAATAAAATAGCTATTTATTCAGACAATATAAGTGATGTAGATATTAATAAAAATGATTATATTATATTTGATAATAATACATTTCAAAATATAAATAAACAAAATATAAATTTTGATATATTACTTACAACTCCGTCATGTGTAATTAAATTTGGTAAAATAAGCAAGGTTTTAAGTTCAAAAAAAATAATGCCAGATGTAAAATATGGAACAATAACTACAAATATAAAAGAAGCAATTAAAATATTTAAAAAAAATTATGTTAAATATAAATCTGATAAAAATCATAATATTAATTCCATTATAGGTAAAATAAATTTAAATGTTAATGAAATTAAAAGTAATATAGAAAAATTAATTTTAGATATTAAAAATCAGAAACCAAAAAATTGTAAAAATATTAATATAAAAACTATTACATTGTCAACAACAATGGGGCCTGGAATTAAAATAAATACAGATTCAATAATTTGTTAAAATTAAAAAAAAAAATGAAAACAAATATTATAAAAAAACAAAATATAGTAACTAGTATTAAACAAATGGCAGATAATTCAATTTTAACAGTTATGATACAATTTGCTTATGTAAAATCATTAAAATTAAAAGAGTTAAGACACGTATTAACTAAAAGTAATATAAAATTAATTTTAATTAAAAACACATTGGTAAAAAAAGCTATAATGAATACACGGAATGAGCCGTTATTAAAACAGCTTTCAGGGCAACAATTAATATTATTTAGTAATGAAATAAAAGAACCAATAAAAATTTTAAAGAAATTTAATAAAAATGATATTAATATAAAAATTAATTCAATATGTTTATATGGTAAACTTTATTTAAATAATAAAATAAATTATATTTTAAATATGCCAAGTGAAAAAAATGCATTGATTAAAATAATTGTGATTTTACGAACACCTTTAGTAAGATTAATAAAACTCTTGAAAGTATCTGGTGTAAAATTAATAATACTATTGAATAAAATAATTAAAAATTTAGAAGGAGATAAGCTATGTCTATGAAAAATGATGATATAATAAAAGCGCTATCAAAAATGAATATAGTTGATTTAATGGATTTAATAAAAGAAATAGAAGTTAA